>JBGCDR010000224.1:0-15093 GCA_045105515.1 Oligoflexales bacterium | reverse complement strand
ATTATGGAAGAGCAATCACAAAAACGGAGGAAAAGTTTCATGACAACCTAAAAATAATCGGGCAATACTTAATTTAAAAACCCTTAAAATTACAACGATAAATCCCGCCAATCAGTTATTGAAATTCCTATACATTAAAAGGTTACTTAAACACTTCTCCATTAAAAAGGTGCTATTAGGATGTTCAGATTTATTATTTCTTTCTTTTTTTTCGTATCCATATCAAACGCATTGATTGCTCAGCCAAAAAATAATGACGATCCATCTGGAAAAATGCTTGGCCCAAGCAAAGATCTACCGATTTATATCGATCGTTATGGTGCAGATGAGAGAGAAAAAAAGGTGTATTTAAATGAAGAGAATTATGCAGAAGAAGAGGAATATACAAACGATGAGGAATACACTGAAGAAGAGGAATATATAAACGATGAGGAATACACTGAAGAAGAATTTGAATCTACGAGCGTTGACGACACCCAAGAAATACGTAAGCATTTGAATTCATTAGCGCCTAAGGGTGCGAATTTAAACCACTGGGCATACCAGGATCAATGCGGGGATCCCGATTTATATGGACTTAGGAACGGAAGAATTGCTAGAAGTCAGAAGAGATCAAAAGATAAATTTTATAGCAACAAGCGACGAGCTCTAAGGAGTGGAAATACTAACTTTGACGACATTTGGAAACACTCTTATCGCAACTGGAAGAGACCAAGCTCCAGCTGAACAGCCTATGTAGTTACATTGGAAAATAGTCTGTTCATGTTAAGAAATTGGCTTTTGTTTATTCTCAAAAATTTAATCGTTTAATTGAAAAAACTCTAAAATTTTAGCAATTAACATTTAATTGCTAAATGAGGTCGTCACCGAATTGATTGATATATTTGCCTTGCGTTAAACTGCTCTATATAAATCTGGAGATTTACATCTGCTGTTGCAACAGATTCACGATATTGTCGATCTAAAAGATCGAATTCAGCGCGGCTAGAAGTGATGCGATCCTGCCTTCTTTTAACCAATTTTTCTATGAGTTTCGGTAGATTTTTTTCGTCGAACTTTATTTGACGATTTCGAGACACCTGTCGAGCCTTAGCTAAAACAGCGTTTCTATTTTGCGGAGTTGTCAAAGTTTCAATATCTGACTGTAGTTTGTCAATTCGGTCGATCATAAGAGATTTTTTTTGGTCATAGTAAGCAGCTAAAACACGTTTATGATGTTCTGTATATCCTTCTACAGTTTTAATCGGAGCTTCTTTTTTCCTCAAAGCATTCTTGAAAGCTGCTAGTTCCTGAGATGAAGACTCCCTGAGAATAAGGGGAGGATGAACAGGCTTAGGATCTTTAAATTTTGGTGGAGCATTTTTAAAAGACACCTTTCTAAAAGACAATCTTTTTAGTGGCTTAAATAGTATCGAAGCTATTCCCCTAGCCCTCGATAGGTACAACCCTGATGCATTGTTATTTTCCAAAAAAGTCCAATATCCATTGCTAGATTCACCTATGATTAAACCATTTTCACTTAAATAAGGTTGGTTACCCGCTCTTCGAACATTCCCCTGGGAATTTTTATAGGCAAGCCAATCTACCAACAAAGCTGGAAGTCCTAATATGTCCTTACTTAATGAACTATGTTCTCGTAGTGAGCTTTTTAAAGTCTCGTAGGATTTAATTTGCTCATTTGCCATTTGAGCAAGAACTTCGTTTGCTCCAGCATTGGACACTATCGACTCAAGCATTCTTCCATTGTAATTAACAATATGAAGGTTCAAATATTCTTCATTTGTCTCCATTGGCCCTAAATTAAATATTTCAAGAATAAAGCTTTCAAAATAATCCGCGACTATCTCAATCTTGGTTTGACTGATGTTTTTAGCTATGGGATTTTGATCTGTTCCAGGAGCTCCTGTCATAATTGCAAGAAATATTTCAAACAAATACTTATCTTCATTAATGAATAAATCCAAAATATCTATCCATTTTTCATCTAGAGCTAAATTATAAACTAACTTATAAAAATCTATGCGATGAATTAAGAAAATCTCAAGAAGATTCTTATCCTCTTGCGAAATATTTCTTATTTTATCTGGGTCTATTGCTATGAAGTAATCATTCTTGTTTTCTTCACTCAGGTCAAACCTTGACCAATAGGCATGAAAATAAATTACAGAGTTAATCGAGCTGCCATTTCTTAGATAAAAACCATTTTGTTTAAATTCTTCTTCTGCAATAGATTTTTCCATATTGTATACTTGTTTGATGGACTCAAGATTTTCTGTTGAAGGGTAAGGATTTATAGCAATTTTTTGTTTTTCCACATCTTCTGATTTCACTTTTTTATCGTTTTCTTTACAAGCTACGACAATTGAAATCATCATTATTATTAGATGTAGTACTTGCAAAACATTCCTTACTGGATAGTGCACTTATAATTTGACAGTTATCGGCAAATATTAATAATAGTTTAGATAATTAATGTAAGTTTGATACATTAATGTTCAAAATGAACATATGTTATGGCAAGATATTTTGAATCCCAAGAAATATATTATTTCTTGGTAAATCTGATGATGATTTTGAAAATGTTGACCGATTGCACCAATACTGACCCACCCAAAGGACAAATGGGTTACCACCCTACGGACATTGATCTGACCCACCTATGCTAGCTTAAACCGCTGATTAGAAAATAAAAAAACTCTCCCCTAAAATTGCTTAAGTACAAAAAAAGCATCAGGGAGAGCCATGAGAGGTCTAAGTATAGCAATGGATAATCAAATTTTAAAATTAGCGGAGCTTGGCTATAACATTAGAGGAATAGCCAAATGCCTCAACATAGCTAGGAACACTGTTAGGTCAAGACTTCGAAAAAATGCCGAAAAAAGCCCTACTCAGAAGGGTAGATGGTGGGATTACGCCAATTGGGACACAATTTTAAAAGAGCGTGCCAAAGGAGTTACACTCAAACAAATCTACGCCGAACACGGCGAGGAACTAACGACTTACTCCACTTTTTGCAGATATATCGGCCGTAATTTCAAAAAACCAGCTAGCCCTACTATTCCTCCACAGCATGTTGCCGGAGAAAGGGTGCAAATAGATTATTGCGATGGGCTTAAAGTTGTAGATAGAAAATCAGGGAAACTGACAAAAACGCACCTATTTTGTTCTGTATTACCATTTAGTGGCTATACTTTTGCTGAGTTCGTACTCAACCAAAAACTCGAATCTTTTATTAGCTCTCATCAACGGATGTGGGTGTTCTTTGGAGGGACCACACCTTACGTAGTCATTGATAATTTGAAGTCCGGAGTTACAAAGGCACACCTATATGATCCGGATATCAATAAGACATACTGTGATTATTCAAATCATGACGGGTTCGCAGTCATGCCTGCAAGACCCATAAACCAAGAGATAAGGCAGACGTAGAGTCAACAATAGGTGCAATACAAAGGAGCTTTTATCAGGAATATAGAGAAAGAATTTTTTATGATCTTTATACTTTAAATAGAGTGTTCAGCGAATTTTTAACAAGATTTAACTCTAGAATCATGAAGGACCATGGCGTCAGCAGATCAGACCGCTTTGAGATAGAACAAGCTAAACTTTTACAATTGCCAGGTGGAAGGTATGTCATAAAAACTTGGAAAAAAGCTAAGGTCCATCCAGATTCGACGGTCCAAGTAATTCACAATTTCTACTCGATACCACATAAACATATTGGCAAAGTGGTCAACGTGAGGATTAGCAAAGACCTCATAGAAGTTTTCGATGATAGTTCCGAGAATTTAGCAGTTCATCAGAAGCTATCTGGCAAGGGAAAAAAATCATTGTCCCCAGGTCACTACCCAGAAGAAAAAGTCCAACAAGCCCAATTTGACCTAACAAAAGCCAAAACAAAAGCCCAATCAGGTTTTTACAAACATTTATCTGAGAAACAATTAGCTAAAACTCCCAGGAAAGAAGTTACAGAGGACACTAATATCAAGACAGTATTTTGCAAAATTGGCGAAGAAGGTGTTGTGTATTTAGATCTGATTAACGAAACCCTGGGAACTTCTCTTTGGCATGGATCACCAGCAGAAATATGGTCTATAGAAGGGGGGAAATTAAAATCAAAGAATAATTGGTCTTTTACTGCTGTATCCCCATCTGGATCTACCAATATAGGTCAGATGAGCTGGGAGCATAGACCAGCAATCCAAAAAAAGAAATACTCGAGAAACAACTGGAGTTGGAGGTTTGGAATCAGTTTAAAAACTATCAATTCGAATATGTCTTTTAATGACAGTGATGAATTTTTCTCGAATATTCCACTTTTTGGGCGTGTATTCTATAATAAGACAATTAAATGCAAATACAACTTATCCTTGGAAAAATATAATGATTTACTAAAATTTCATCCGGTTCATTTGTCAGAGCCATTTGATGTTTTAGAGAAAGATTTAATTTGATACAAATATGAAACTTAACTAAATCCAGAAATTACTAGTCCCATCTAACATTATAGAAATTAACAGTAGTAGAGTTTCTTTTTGAACATAATTTCTTCGGAAATTTAAGACATATTTAGTCGCAGCAAACTTTTGGCAGATTACTTTATCATCCCAATCTTCTAACCTTCATCCTACAACTCATTCTTGGACTTCTCTTGCGACTCATCTACCTGCTAAAGGTTGATTCTGAGAAGCCAGTATTTCTTTTCAGGTCTCACTGTAAATTTCAGATCAACCCCAAGTTCGTCTTGAGCTATCTCGAAGTTTAGATCTGTTTTTTGAAGAGCTTCAAGGGATACTTTTAAAGAATCATTGCATTTGATAAGGAAGTCTCGGTAGAGGCATGTAGACCAATTATTGTACGCGCTAACTACATGATTGGCAACAGCTACACTCATCAAGTAACTGTTCACCTGTTTATTATCCAGCGAGCTTATGAAAAATGTCATTACCTTGTAATTTAAGATACTTAAAATACTCACACGATCCCGATCTCTCCAATTCCTTCCTTAATTCGGCGTGACGAACTCCCAGACAATGAATCCTATCATAGGGGGTCACACCTAACTCACCGCCAAATCTTTATATGATCTTGGCTTGATAAACCTCGACTCCACTTCTTCTTTCTATATCTTTGCCTTAGTTCAGAGGCTGAGATTCTTGGAGCGTCTTTCTTATTCGATTTTTTCTTCTAAGGAAAGGTAATGGGTATTGATTTGAGCTGGCTTGTAATTGGATAATTAAAGAATGCAGCCGAACAAAGAGAAAATAGTTCATAATAAACTAATACAATTTATTAAATCAGAGCATTACCACTTGTGCGCACCCAAAAAAATAGATCATGAGATTGTTGAAATGTTATTGCGAATATGAAAGAACAAAAAATTTACAATGTCCTCAAAAGAAAAATTTTCTAAGAAGTGCCAGGAGGAAATGAGTAAATTTATTTTATAGCAAGGTTTGATAAATAGACACCTCACCGAAATCTGAATAGTCCTTCAAATCAATCGTTGCAAAAAAGATTTCATTTCGGGTACTGAATGGAACTTTAAGAATGTCAAATATTTCATAATTTTTTTACGACATTTTGGGGTATATGGCGACACTTTAAAAATTAGAAAACACACATGAAATAATAGATTGATATTAAAACTCTTTTACCAAGTGATATAAAATACAAACAAAAACAATCGATCATACAACTATTTCTAGATGCGTAACTAAGTTTAAAAATGGTATATAAAAATGGGTATCCTTATGTTATCTAGTTCAAAGAGGGAATTTCAAAAAAACCATAAGTAAACTTTCTTCTAGTTATAAGCGAGGCGAGTGCAATTATGACTAATAACTCTGATACAGCTATCGAACGACATTACATAGCAAATATAGTTGCATAAATCTTACAAGAAGGAATTAAATAATCCTTAGATTTAAGGGTGATTTCTTCATCTACTCTCAAACGAATAGGATTAGCAAAATGTTTAAATTGTTTTATATATTGGCATTTATTTTCATCATGATCCCGGATGCTTACTCTGAGAATAAAGAATATTATGATAACTTAGCTTTAGATGTTACATCAGAAAAATTTCTCTCCAACTATGAAAATTACCTCAATATCGTTAAAAATGAAGCCTTAGAACGGTCTTGTACTTCCTTTATCTACGATAATTATGAAAATTTTTTTAATAGTACAGACCTGAAAAATGACGAAAATGAATTTCAATTAAAGGTTACCGAATACTGTACATTCATCGTAAATTTTACGGAAACTGTTACACCTAACAGCTTATCCCTTGAGCAGAAAGAGTTTATAGCAAATTTCATGCTATGGACATATATCTATGATGACGCGCTTACATCCTTAATAGATAAAATGAATTCGAATAGTCTTGGAAAAATTGCAGGAAGAGGATTGGTTAAAAATCTAAACAATCATGCTTTCAATTCTTGGAAAGCAGGCTTAACAGGCAATAAAAATTACACTAGAAATTCGCTTCTATCTGATAAATATGCATCATTTAAGGATTTAGCTGCCATATCTTTTTCATTTGGGGAACAACTTTCTATATTAATTACCGAGGAGACCTCTCCATTAATTGAATTGGTCTCAATAGAGTTTTTGTCATTTCTAAATGGTTTAACAGAACAATTTAGTGGTGCACCAGAAACAGAATCCAGCTATTTTCAGAGGCATAGAAAAACAGGTGGAATCAAATTGTTTTTTAATATCAATTTTTTGTTTCTTGCAAATAATATGGATTCATCATTTAATATCAAAAAAAATATTTGTCAAATCCTGCTTGATCCATTTATTACTAACTACTATAGCGCTGGGGAAAATTGTATCATCTACTCTAATGACGCAAGTGGTGCTAAGGATATTGGAGGCGATGACGAGTCGCTACTGGCTATATACATAGGAAAAAGAATAAAAAACTTAAGGCTAAGTACCGCTAGAGATCATGGTCAAGTTCTCGCAAAATATTTAGCAACTGAAAATGGCTTTCAATCGATGCTCGAATTGAACAAAAATCTAAGGGCTTCTTTCCTAGCTTTTAATACAAGGCTGGAAAATATTCGTGAGCAATCCCTCGACTTAGCTACTAAAACTTCACTAGCTGAAGCGGTTGTTCCTTGGGTCTATGGATATCATCTCTTTAGTCCCCAATCAAGCAGATATGGAGCTGCTTTTAAGGCTTATATGATTGCTTTAACTGGAGATTTTGACAGTTATCAATCTTATTTAAAAAAGTTCAGAGGATGAATACCCTTTAGAATTTATTTGGGGAAAAGAATTTAAAGACAAACCACACCGCCTCTGAATGCTTGGTTGATGTTGCATAACATTTATTTTTTTATGAATTGGAACCACAGGCGAACACTTCAAAAATTGATTAACAGTTTCAGCAGCCACTAATCGTTTAAAATAATTCTAATTGGGAACAACTACAGTGATGAAAGTTTTCATTTGAATGAAGGTCATCCTTAGAATTTGGTGTAGTTCAATACTCTGTTCTACATTTTATATAATATATCCCTTATTTTAAGGTCTATCTTGACAGTATTGAAAGAAGCGAATATTTAATTAGCTACTTGAGCATGGTTCATCTGTAGGGAATAACAACAATCTATTCAAATAGCAAATTTTAAGGATTAAAATAGCGTGTTTAAAATTTGGGATAGGATTTCCAATACCGGTGTTAATAGGGCAATGTCTAGCTCCTTAAAAAAGAGGCTCCGGGTATCGAATCAAATATCATTTACCATTGCCTTAATAACAGTGCCCTATGTAAAGATATTCTATGATGCAGGATTAGGCTTTCTTAGCTTCTATGTAATTCCTATAGCTTTTAGTTATCTTTTGGTGATTTTTCTAAATCATTCGAATTACAACTCCTTATCTAGGGCTTTACTTATGCTGATTCCCAATATCAGTGTCGCTATTTATTCAATGATTTTAGGGAAAGATGCAGGCCTCCACCAGTTTTACTTTGCTAACATGGCTATACCTTGTGTGGTTTTTGGGGGAAGGCACAAATTACCATTCATTGCCAGCTGCCTTTTACCTTTAAGTCTTTATGCTTATCAAATACTTTTCGGGTTTAGCTCTGAGCCTTGGCTATACCTCGATGCAGCAACTTCTCAAATCATCTTCTTAAGTGTCTCGATAGCTACATTTGCCACCATTTTTGCAACCATGTATTATTTATATCAGGCAAATGCAAGCGTTGAGGAAAAGTTACTAAAAACAATTGAGGTTTTAGAATCTGAAATAGGAACAAGAAAGCATTCCGAATCGGAGCTTTCAGAAAAAGAAGCTCAGCTTAGATCAATCGTGGATAGCGCAGAAGATGCAATCTTTTTGAGTGACAATAAACATAAGTACATAATGGTTAACAATGGAGCAGAAAAATTCGGCTTCGCACCCGAGTTAGTTATTGGAAAAGATGCCATTGAATTAACAGGTCCCGAACAAGGAAAAGAGTATATCGCTTTTCAAGAAGAAGTGATGGCTACCCAAACACCTATGCAAGTAGAAAAAATATTTACGAAACCCGATGGAGAAAAAATTTGGCATTCTCTTATTTTGTCTCCGGTGATAGAAAAAGGAAAAGGTGTCGTGGGTGTTGCTGGAATTGCGCGCAATATCGAAAATGAAAAAAAAATTGAATCTGACTTGATTGAAGCCAAAGAAAAAGCAGAAGCTGCGAATGTTGCAAAATCTTCATTCTTAGCTATGATGAGTCATGAAATCAAGACACCAGTTAATATTATAATTGGTTACACAGATTTGCTAACCAATGACTTAGAAGATAATTTAAGACAAGAGGTTCTTCGAAATATAAGTAGAAATGGACATCATTTATTGCAGCTTTTAAATGGCATTCTTGACTTAAATACAATCGAATCTGGAAAAATTGAAACCAGACCCCTCCCAATTTTTCTTCGAACCGAAATAGATGGAGTTATTGGACAGTTATCAACTTTAGCTTCCAAAAAATCACTCTCTTTGACCATAGATTACAGCCGTTCTTTGCCCGAAATGATAGAAATAGACCCACTTCGACTTAGACAAATTTTAGTGAATTTGATTACAAATGCTATTAAATTTACTCAAAATGGAGAAATTAAAGTTAAGGTAAAAAAAGAATTTTCTGATTTAACCGATAAGTCTCTACTTGTTATAGAAGTACAAGATACTGGCATTGGAATTGACCCTAATAATTGGCCAAAACTCTTTCAACCTTTTAGCCAGATAAAGGATCATATTATTCAAGATTCAGGAGGGACTGGGCTTGGTTTGTTTCTATCAAAAAAAATCGCTAAACTGATTGGTGGAGACTTACAACTAAAGGATAGTATCATTGATCAAGGTAGCTGTTTTCAGTTTTCTTGGGAAATAGCAAAGTCTTGCAAGGGTAAGCTCATAGCAGAAACGAGGCCAATTTCGGCAAGTCCGCGCCTCATAGATATCAAAGCTTTATTAGTTGAAGATAATCCTGACATCCAACTTCTTTTCACAACCTTTTTAAAATCAGAAGGTTGTCAAGTAAGCACTGCAAATAATGGTATTGAAGCTCTGGAAAAAGCTTCGAAAGAAACTCTCCATATTATACTTATGGACATTCAAATTCCAATGATTGATGGGTATTCAGTAGCTAAAAAAATAATATCGCTTGGCATAAAGACTCCTATCATAGCCTTGACGGCTCATTGTTTGAAAGGAGAACGTGACAAGTGTATAGCCGCTGGCTGCATAGATATCTTCAGTAAACCAATCAGCAAAAACCAACTTGTAGAAGCTGTTTTAAAGTGGACTAAAAATAATTAAGTCCTTCAATTAGATCATGTTTTTGAATCTGAACCTATTGGTAATCCATAAAAAATTCTAGAAAGAAATTTATTTAGACTCGTCAAATTATGTCTATAATTACACAATGACCTAAAAAATATTTTTTAAAAATAAAATAAAATAATTTTTTTACCGAAATTTTCCTATAGTTACCTTGTGAATAAAGAGGGTTTATTTGAATTTAGTAACCATACGGGTTCGCTTTCAAAAAACACGAACAAGCGTACGCAGTTTTTGGTCTCACTGTTGACTATCAAAAAATATATCGATCTTAATCCTCAAAATCGCTCTCTCTTAAGGAGTTTGTCAGATCCAATCTTTTTTGAAAATTAGTAAGGTTCCATTTTATGTTATCAACATAAAGTAATAGAGTTTTGTCATTGATTCTTGAAATTATATCTTCAATACTATATAAAGAAAGTACCGACCTTTCACATTGTGAGGCAGATCTTTCATTTTCTGTTTCTTTTGCTGAATAAGTTAGTAGCTCAATCTCATCTCCCCATTCCTCTTCAACTAAAATTTTGAATTCTTTATCACCATTTTTAATCTCATTTTTTATTATCAGGAACACTTTGTCAAAATATCGACTACTAAGCTTCCTATCTATTAGCCTATTGATGTTGGCATACGACGATTCTCCTTTGAAATGAAATGGAATAAACGAAACTTCAAGATAATCAAATTTGTACTCAATTACTTTTGATCGCTGCACAGCCGATCTTGAAAGCCAATCCTGACCATCTGAAATACTGGACTCTTTAGAATGTGTACTCCAGCGGTCTAAGGACAGCGGCATCTCCGGTTTTCTATAAGCATCTTCTTCTGCATTAAATTTGGCAAAATCCAATAATATATATTCAGGAACTGCAAGCAATTCACTAGATCTAAGTATTAACAAAAATAGTACCGGTATCTGTATAGCTTTGATTTTTTTCATAATCTATCCTAAGTTGTTAGAACTTGTCTTGTAATTCATAGTTACTAAAATTGGAAAGTTTAGGGCGTATAAATTTGCAAAAAATTAATCAAAATCCTCTTGCATGTCAAGAGATCAACGCAAGAAATGTAAGTGCATCATTTAAAATTTGATGAGAGAACATAGAATAAATCTCTTGCTCAAATCAATGTAACTAACTAATCCATGCCAAGTGCCGTTGATATGAAAATCAAGAAAAGTTATTTTGGAGTTCAGGTCTGAGATCTAACTAAACCTACTTTCTTGGTTGATACTGCGATAAATCTGTGTTACAGGGTCGGAGTAAAATTAAATACTTGGATTTGAGAGGCCGCTTACAAGAAAAATACACTTTTTTTGATCCTACAATTACCTCGATCTGGGTTATAAATTCGACTAATTGCAACCCTCTCCTCGAGATGCGTAATGAGAATGAAGGCTGTGGTTTCCATTCGTAAACGGTTATTTTAATATTCTGCTTTGCTCGATCTCTTATCGAATACATGGTTTCCAATTCCAAGACAGTAACTCTTCGGAAAAATAATAAACTGATTTATCATTATTTCTGATCTTAAGCAGCTAGCCTAATCTTTAATAAATTTTTACTGGAATATTTGTTTTTGAAATATTATCTAACTGAGAATGAATTCTTTCTTGCTCAAGACTGTGAGCATAGAAAAATTTACCTGTTCTTACTGTCAGAAATGTAAATTACTGGTTTTCACGCACACTTTGTTCCAGGTTTGGGCAGCGTAAAGAGGCAATCTCCTCAATTCTATCAATAAATGTGGAGACCCAATTGTTGATAATCAGAAGATCCAGTTCAGGTCCTATCATATTGGGATTTTGCAATGAAACCTCTGTACTTAATTCTTCATCTACGAGCTCAAAGTGAGCAGCTGCGAAAATCGCTCTAACTTTTTCCTCTGTAAGAGCATTTAAACGCAGCATCAAAAAAGATCTCGCTTCTTCAGAAATATATTTGATATCACCAAAATTTCCCCTCACTTTGCAGCTAGCGCGATCTCTAAAGATACCTTTGTCCCGCCACTTAGAATAATCCCCCCTGGGATTAACAAATAATCCATCACTGCCAAAGGTTGAGCCTAAATCATGAATATACATGACAGACTTATTACAGACCCCTGTTATTTTGTCGTAATAGCCATCTAAGCACATGATTCGATTTTGAAACCATAAGGGATTGTGGTAATTGAAAAGATTGGTGGCTAAAACAAAAGCTTCAATTTCAATTTTAGCGGATTCGCTACTACTTTGATATTTCTTTTCAAGTTCATTCTTACTCCAACCTTGGTTATTTTTGAGCTCTATTTCTTTGCCTGGAAGTTTTCTCTCAACACTTGTTGGAAAAAAATTTTGGATATCTTCAACCGCATATTTCTGACTTTCTTTATGAGGGTTTTCACTACAGCCTAAACATTTTACCTGGACAGGATACATTGAATCATGATAGATGCCCAAAGCCCAAAAAATTCTGCTGGCAGCTATTTCAGTGAAAACCTCTCTGTGCCTTGGTTTTCCTGTTGTATATTTGATTCTTACTTTATCAGCTTTGACTGCTTTTCCACTACTTTCATTGTAAATTTGGTGACCATAAGAATTAAGTAAATAGCCCTGACTATCGGTGGCTATAGCACTGTCAGCTATATTTCTATCCTTGCTATAGTAATTATAGTAAGGATCGGTTAAAAAACATCTAAACTTGGGACTAGAGCCACTTTTCTTATGAAATGTGAAGCGACAATAAAGTTGTTGGTTAGGTAAAAAACCTCTGTTTTTTAAATCGCCTGTATAAAGTTCATCAGCTGTAAGATTTGGCTGTTCGAAAAATAAACTAGCCTGCTCTATACAAGCTTTTCTTGAGCTTTTGCTTAATTTAACTTCGGATCGAACTGTGTTTTCCTTTAAAGGGACTAGACAATCTTCCGCCATAACTGAGTTAGATAAAAGAAATATGACAGAACATGATAAACCTATATTTCGTATATTTGTATTGATATGAAAAAACATGAAAACCCCATTTCCGACTTGAATTTACGTTGATAAAAAATATGCATTAAATCAAAGTGTTTCGACTGTTATGGTCTCAATATGCTTTTTTTGATTCAAATAATCAAGGAACTTATCCACAAGATGAGTATCTAATTGTGGAAGCAGTATTTAAATTCTAAACTTAAACTGTTAGCTTAAGCTTTTTCATATTTTAAATGGAATATTTTTTCTTGAAATATTTTATTAACTTATCATTCAGAGATTTGATTAACTTCCATAAGTATAAACCATTAATTTTATAAATAAACTCTCTTCTTGAATGAAAATAAACCTGATTCACATTCCGGATCAGGTAGCTAACCCAAGCGTAGGTTTTTTAGCAGGTCGGCCTAATTGATGCCCTTCCTAGACATCTCATCCCATACCTTCTATTGTGCCTAGTTGTTAACAAACAAGAGAAGGATCATGCCAAAAATTGTGCTGCTTAATGTCATTACCCGGGTGCCACCGAGATAAAGATCTTTGAAGTTATAAATTGAGGCTTTCTTGATAGGCTTCTTCTAACTCTCCAAACAAGGGATCGTTATAAAACTCATCAATAAATCTTATGTTATCTTCTCGAAACTGGCGTTTATTGTGAAGATAGTATTCATACTGAGCTGGATTAAGGCTTATCTTTTTTCCAAAAAAACCAACTTTTACTTTGCGTTTCTTTCCAAATATCCATTGATCTCCTTGAAGATATCTAACAGCCATAGCAACCATTCCGGTTCTATGTCTTCCTCCAGTACAGTGAAATAGCACAGGTTCATCAGATTTTAAGATAAGTCGCATAATTCGCATAAAAGCATCGATGCCTCCATCTTTCTTGTTATCTTTTATAATGCCAAAATATTTTCTTCCATCTTTACCAAGGTATTTTTTTCCATCTATGTCTTCATCTGGCTCATATGGATTATCTCCATCTAGATAGGTGCGATAAGTGTATTTGAAACTATGATAGAAGTCGAATGAGTACTTTTTTTGAAGCTTGAATTCTTGGATGGCAAAACGTTCAAAAAAAGGAAATTTTTTCTTGAAACCATGTCGGTTTAAATGCAATATAGTTTTTGGAAAAGGTAGATTTTTTTTATTTAAATATTCTTTTAATTCTTTTAATCCGCTGCTCCCAAGTCTTTCCGATCGATATATCTTATGTTTGCTATTATTAATTAATAATCCAAAATTTAAAGGTCCCTGTTTGGAAAAATGCAAGGGGTCATCTGGGGAACTTTCTGCTAGCGTTGACAAGGGAAAAACCAAGACAAAAATGTAAAATAATGTTTTCATATTTTACTCCTCTAAGAATAAGTACCGAACTTAATAAGACTAACTATTTTTCGTAATCACACCTATCAAATAGCTATCAGCTAACCAAGACTTCGGAATAGTTTTATATTTATTAAGAGATTTTTTGGTTATGGTGTAATAATAGGAATTTTTTGTTATAATACAGGAGCTTTATCTAGCTAAAGATAAAAGATAATTTACAGATTCCAATTCCTTCCGCAGATGTCGAAAGGTATGTTTTTACAAGTCCTGCAAAAAAATTAACATCTTTGCTTCGGTCGTAAATTATGCAAATCACTACCCACATGGAGTGAAGTCAAAAGACAATACGGGAAGGAAAAGACTAAAATCAAATGAAAAACACCCAATCTATCGACAAAAAAAGTCCTTATAATGTTGCCAAACGATATTTACTAGTAAGGCCACCATCTAAGATTTTTTTAAAATCTAATTCCATATAAGTCTGTTCTATTTCTTTGGTCGACAAGTTAAGGCTGACCAGTAAGGGCATAATTGAAACGGATGATGTTCCATATACTCTCTATGTTTACGTAAATTTCTCTTCTCTAGTGCCTTTATGGCTCCACAATAAGCGACTCCAACTGCTCCATTCACCTCAAATACCAGATTTTTATATACTTTTGTCATTCCGACGCCTCCTAGGGTCAAAATTAGTTTTTGTCTTAAGAACCCACAGTGTTCGGAGGCAATGAATCAAAGTTGGACAAAGAGAATTTTATGGGTTTATTATAGTATATTTTTCCTCGAAAGCTTCAAATATAATACATAATTTTAATTATTACATAGTGCCTGATTGGAAACACACCGCCGCCTTTGTATGTAAGGCTTAGAGCACTATAATCTTTAGCGAATTTCCCCAGTTTCTCTAAAAAGGCTATAATTGTCGGAAAATCAAAAGATCTTGGGGGTGCCCATGCGCG
>JBGCDR010000223.1:0-4255 GCA_045105515.1 Oligoflexales bacterium | reverse complement strand
CTAGTTCTTCACCCAGTATAAGTGCTGCACCAAGCGCAAACCCAAGTTCTCTACCTAGCTCTCAACCTAGTTCTTCACCCAGTATAAGTGCTGCACCAAGCGCAAACCCAAGTTCTCTACCTAGCTCTCAACCTAGCTCTTCACCTAGCATTAGCAGTGCACCGAGTTCTTTGCCCAGCTCAGGACCAAGCCCTGAACCTACTACGTCCAGAAATACTACGATTGATGATATTGTGCGCAATTGTGAAGGGCGGGATATCTATTTTTTATTAGATGATTCTAAGACCATTGGACCCGAGGGTTGGGAAGTAATCAGGATCCTTACTAAACGCATAGTAAGTAACCTAGCACAGGGTGATACTCAGCTGAGAATAGGAGTCTTTAAATTTTCAACAGATACAGAAATTATTTATAGTCCTATTGAAGATCAAGATACAAATAAAATCTTAGATGCCATAGATGCATCACCATATTCTGAAGGGAATAGAACTCGGATACTAAATGCAATTTCGACGGTAGTCGATATGCACGACGATTTCGGATCTGATGGAATCCCAGCTGAGTCAGAAATAGTTCTAATTGGTGACGGCAGAGCATCCCCTAATTCACAAATACCTTGTTCCTTAACCGATGAACTTGAAGAGCGAGGAATTAGAGTTCATTTAGTTTCAACAGGTGAATTTAATATCGATGAAGTAGAATGTTTGACAGATTTTGGAAATACCGAAGTTTTCACAAATGCAGATATTTTATTTAATAGTAAAAATTTCTATCAACAAGTTTGTGATCAAGAATTTTTATAAGTTTTCATCTCTATCTTACATGGACTACCGGTGCATTCAGAAATTAACTATTTGGTCACCGGTACTCCTCCATCTTCACATATACTCTTATCAGCATTTGAACCTGCCGGCCATCCTGAACCAATAAACCAAGTTGTTATGATCACTGAGTCCTCGGTTCTCCGACAACCTTCGGTCCCTTCACTTATAACGCATAAGTTTTCACTGTAAGTGCCTACAGTATTAGTAACTCCATCCTCATTAGTGCCCGCTTGCACAGAGCTACATACTTCCTTAGCACCCTCTTCAGTAACATTCTCAAAATCCATGCAAAATCCAAGATCCACACTACCTGCCGTTTGACTGACCACACAACGTGCACTAATTGTTTCTTCCTCATCGCCGCACGAAACGATATATACCAGAAGCAAACAATAAGCTAAAAATCTTGGGATGCTCAACCTTTTCATCAAACCTAAACTCCTCTTATATCTAAGTGTAAACCCACAGAAAGTCTCTGAAAGATGTTTCTTAATATTTTAGCAAATTTTGTTCCTGACTGCTCGTTACAGTCTATTTACGTAAATTTGTTTTTTTAAAATATTAAATTGAGGAATTTCCATGTGCGAGCTGAAGCTCTTGAGCTAGGCAAGTTTTAAGCTAGGTAAAAAAGCAGATATTTGAACCTGTATTTGGAAAATTTATCCAAGGCCAAAATTTGCTATTTTTTTTCTTTTTTTCCTTTCTTACTCTTTTTTTCTTTATCGCAATAGTAACTCTTTCCTTTTGTTTTGGATAAATACAGCTCCTCACTATCCGATCCTACATCATCTTCAAAATCATCTTCCAAAATTTCATAATAATATTCTAAATTTTGATCATCACTTGCTGTTAGTTCAAGACATTCACCGTACTTATCACTTTTGCTTTTGCTTTTACTTTCGCTTTTACTTTTGCTTTTTCCTGATTTCGCATCTGCGCTTTCCATATTCCCGTCATTAGCTTCACTATTTTCCGTTGAGTTTGAATCTTCCTTTTGGCCTGGTGAAAAATCATTCGCACCGCACCCGAGTGAGATAAACACAAGGACTAACCATATATAATTCAATGATATTAGATTCTTAAAAAACATAGTACTCTCCAATTTTTATGATTGATTACCTTTGTATTTCTTATCGGAAAGGTACTGAATATTTATGTAGTCTTTTTTAATTAGATGTTCGCTGGTATTCGCATAATGTTATTGTCGATGGGGTATAATATGGAATTTTATTAGTATTTCTTAGATTGTGGAGGTTTCAAGTGGAAGCAAAAGTAAGATGATTTTGGCAAATTTCCAACCATAATAAGACCGTGATTCCAATATATTAATCATAAAAACCACAAACAAGCATAGGGCAAAGCTACAATGGCATTGACTAATAATTAAGCTTTTACTAGATTAGCGACTGTGAAAAAAAGATTTTATAAATTTAAGAGAATCATCATGAAACATTTACTGAGATCAATTCTAATTTTCTTAATCTGTACACAGGCTCAAGCGATGCAAAACGCAAATAGAGTTGCACGCTTATACTGTGAATACATGAATGCTCCCACATCTTTTGTGAAACTGAAGCAAAAAGACAATGTTTCATACAAGGTGGCTGCTAAGTACGAGCCTTCTTCCAACACCTACTACATTGACACAATGGACTATTACCATGCTTTGTCTGCGTGTCATAAGCAGAATATTGATGGTAACTTGTTAGGAATTAGAGCAAATAATGGAAAATCTAGGGAAACTACACAGCTTTTATTCAACAAGCGAGCCAAGGTGGCTGCTATAGGATTCGACGGAAATGTCAAAATAATTGACGTCAATACATTTAGCAAGCAAGACTCTAGCAAAACCATCCAGAAAAAGATCAAGTCTCTAGAGTTATTGGAAATAAATAACATTGTAAATCTTCTTCAAGGCTTAGAAGATGAAAACGGAGCTATTACTAGCTTAGTAGAAAATCTGGATCAAAGTACTATTAATAAAATTAGAGATTCACTTGGTTTAAATAGTCTTGATGAAATCTCTAGTACGTACGGGTCCACAGCATTTATTGTAACAGCGACTATTGCATCAATTTGGTTTCAAGGTCCTCTCGTATGTGGTTTAACAGAAGCTCTATATCCGCATGTCTATGCAATGATTTACGGTTCAGTCCCTTCAACTTATTCTTTTTCTTATTGGGCTATTTATTACCCTTCCATGAAGCATACATCTAATTTTGCCTTTAATAATGCGCATTTTATAGTGCCATTTATATTAAAGGGGGGATCTGTTACTGGAAGGTTCTTTCTTGATAAAGCTGAAAACATTGTAGACATGTCAAAAAATAACAGCTCTTATTATTCTTTAGAAACCCCCTCAATCGAAGCACAGTAGTAGTTCGTCGAGCCCAGAGAAAACCCTAGCCAAAGGGTCTTACCTAAAAGTCCTTTCCACTATTATTTTGCACTTTGGGTGGGTGGTGGACCTATACAAAAAAACCAATCTATATATACTTGTAAAAATGAAAACCAATTGCTACCATTTTCGAACTTATCTCAACACTACTTCTAGATAATTTAGACAACTTGTAATCAGCTTCAAATGCAAGCCCAATATTCTCAAAATCTAACTCATAGCCAAGGCCAAACAGACCTCCTAAACCCCAATCTTTCCCAAGGGTTCCATTTGAATTAAATTGATGGAAGTAAGTACCCATTCTAAAAAAATAATTTTTTAGATACCATTTTTTTAACTCTAAGCCATGACTAATAAACTTTATATATTCACCAAACTCATGCTGATCAGGAATTTTTTGCTGAGGAGACTTGCTATAACTCATGACAAACGGACCTGTAGCAAGTCCAAAGGCATAATCGTATGGTTTTTCAAACCATAAATTGAAGGTATGTGAGAAACTTTGATATCGGTACTTCTGATGACTAAGGCTTAATTCCAGGTGCTCATAATTTTCGCGCACCCTTATATGAAATCCCCCAGGAGAAGCACGCAATTTTGAATCATCTATTGCTAGGAAAATAAAAATAAGCCAAAAAAAATATGGAAATATTTTCTTCATAGTGTTCACTCCCTCTGTCTCCATTCTTAATCAGACTTCAAGTGAACCACATTTTTCATCATTTTGCAGTGAACAAATTAATTTCATGAAAATAAATTACTGAAAATTAACGAGTGGTATTATCCTCTACTCGTTTACCAATAGTTTTTAACCAAGGATCAACAAAGATTCTGGCCTCTTCATTGAGCTCGTTAAAAAAGTCCAATTTAAAAATATCCCATTCATTTGCTTCAAACTTGAATTCAATAAGAAAATGCAAAAATAATCTTGCCGTCCAGAATTCAAAACAAATTTGTGCTTGAAAAAAATATTTTCATCAAAATTCCCCTTCCTAAGATGTGTTTAAGAGCTAATAAGAGAAAAATCTTAAGT
>JBGCDR010000222.1:0-2641 GCA_045105515.1 Oligoflexales bacterium | reverse complement strand
AATATTGAAAGCTTGATATTAAGGTAGAATCTTCAGTTTGTTTCAACATAGAGCATGCAATAGGAGGTATTAAAATATGCAACTGAGCTTCTTCAAAGTTAAGAGTCAGAATTGATATGCTTCGTGATGAAATAGGTTTCGTAGCAGCAGGTCTTTGGAAGTATAAGGTAACATCAATTATGCTACCAAGGGGTTTTATCAATTGTTCGACCACTCTATTCATTCATTGACACTCTTATTAGTTGTTTTTGTCTTTGCTTGGCTAAACTACTTAAGTAAGCTCGATAGATTTGTACATTTACCTCAAAGGCGTCAATTTAGACTACCTAGGTATTTGGCAAAGCTTCGTTTTTCGTTTCGACGTAAGAAATATAAATACTAGTATTTTTCTTGCAGGCTCACCTTTTCTTTTATAGAATAATGCCGCGCCAGCAGTGCTTGTATAAGACACTTACCATTCAGATACATTTAGTTCCCTTACAACAGTGTTGTGTCAACTCTATGCAAGTTTGGGAGTGAATTTGAATTTAGCCATTTCAGTTTGTCCAAATGATATTTTTGTCTTTGCAGGACTCTTGCTTAATAAGGTTTCTCATAGCTTAAAGGTGTCAGCTTATCCTATCGGTAAGCTAAATAAATTGCTCTTATCAGGATCCTATGATTTTATTAAAGCTAGTAGTATTGTGATGATAAGGAATGAAAATTATCAAGTGATAAGAGTAGGAGCCTCATTGGTCAGAGAGAAGGGGCCACAGCTTATTAGAAGGCGTAATCCAGTTTTCAGAAAGATTGTAGGGGTTCCTTCGTTAAATTCAACCGCAGCTTTGTTAG
The DNA here is from genome assembly GCA_045105515.1 of Oligoflexales bacterium. Classification (GTDB taxonomy): domain Bacteria; phylum Bdellovibrionota_B; class Oligoflexia; order Oligoflexales; family Bog-1112; genus JABSRF01. The sequence continues at coordinate 1,810 of JBGCDR010000222.1, read as the reverse complement.
CAAAAAAGTATTATCCCCAATTGGAACAAAGAATTTATCCCTTGAAGGAACTCAGTAACTTGGTCGCTGATGGAGACCTAGCATATGCAGTTATAATAAACGAGGACATGAATCGTTTGGAAGAATTGGGACTAGAAAGTATCTGCGACCTAGGCTTGAGATGGAACGAAGAAAATTCGGCGGCACTTCCGCTTGGTTTATTTGGCGCTCACTCGAGGCTTTCATTTAATCAGATTGACAATTTTGAGCAGCAAGTTGATAGATCGGTTCAATGGGCAAGGTGCCATCCACAAGAGGCTATCAAGCTTAGTCAAAGCTATGCGGGTGAAGCTAAAATTAATGCTACGCATATTCAGCTTTTTACAAAAGACGCTCATTTTAATCCACAGATACCCCATTATGTGGAGAAGCTGAGCAAATCGTTAAATTTATGATCCTCTGGAGGTTATTTGGAATCTGGTCTTGTGTTTTTTTCGGCTGCTAAATTTGAAGTAGCACCCGTATTGTCTATGTTGGATAAACATCAAATTTCTTACTCTTATTTTGAATTTGGTGTTGGTCCGATCAATGCAGCAAAAAGCTCTGTCCAACTTAAGGAAGTGGTAAATAATAAGAACGTTATATACCTAGGAAGTGCTGGGACTTTTTCATCCTTTGATAAACCATATTTATGCAAGGTAAATAATGTACTTTGGCTTCCTACAGCTGAAAGGATGTGTCTTGCAAAGCATATGGAAAGTTTGTATCAACCGCTAAAGATAGTGGATACTCATCATTTTGATTTACCTATTAAGAGAGTTTTGACCTCCACATCAGTTTCTTTGGTAAATGACATTTGCTTAGATTCTGTCTCAGAACGCCATCAATTGGTAGAAAATATGGAAGCATATGCATTGCTTATGGAGCTAATTGATAGTACTAAAAATTTAGATCTTATTCTAGGAATTACTAATGGTGTTGGACCCAAAGGGAGTGAACAATGGGCTACATATTTCATGCAGATTGCCCAGATGACTGCGGATTATTTAGAAGATAATATAATGTTGCTTAAAGAATTAAGTTCTACTTGAAGAATGATTGCTATTTCTCTCTTATTTTCCTATCTTTCTTTTCGAAAGTGAGGAAAATAAATGATCACTTACTACTATTATTTTATAAAATATGGATTGTTAGCTTGTAAGCCTACGACGAAGATTAACCTAGATTGGTGGGCTTTTTTTGCATGTTTTCAGCATCTTGCTTGGAATTCTAACCACCGATCATTTTACCCTCCCCTCAGTTTATGGGAAGTGGTTATTGGGAAAAGAATGGGGATAATCTCGACTGTTTCTGTACGGATTTTATGCTTTTTTCTATACTTCCCAATACTAATGATCCTACCATGGGTCGCATTATTTCTTGGTCGTGAAGGAAGACAGCTTCTCTTTGGCAAGCCCATTAGCTTCTTTGATCGTTATATTAAAACTCAACTTGATCAAACATCTTTAGGTTTACTCAACAGTATCTTGGATCTCACCCATTTAGTGCATAATCCAGGTAGTATTCAGCTTGTAAATAAGCTTGGATTTGAAAGAAAGTGCCAACAAAGAGGCTTACCCTGTATTACATCTTTTACTGCTAGTTCTCCGATACAAATTGGAGATAAAGTCTGGTGCAAGCCTAAATGGGGTGCAGGGTTGATTCAAGTAAGCTTTTAACCAAATTTTGAAGTACGTTAAAATGGGTTCAGCATATTTTTTTAACAAAATTTTTGTTGTCAAAAATATTTGAGATGTATTTTTTTGACTATTCAAGCATAATCTAACAATGG
>JBGCDR010000221.1:0-3911 GCA_045105515.1 Oligoflexales bacterium | reverse complement strand
TTCACTTGTCTTTCCGGTAACATGAAAATAAACATATCAAGCCCTCCCAGAATTACGTTTGGGATCAGCTTATCAATATTTACATAATAATCATATAAAATAATAATATTAGCTGGTTAAAAAATTAGACAACTCTATTATGCCATTATAGAGCTTACTATTTTTCGTTAGTTGAACCTATGTTCTCATCAGTAAAATTGATAATGATCAAAAAAGTTTAATATTTAAACAACACCAATATGTTTGTTAAAAAACAAGATCTTTTATAAAGATTGTGTTAATTAAATCCAAAGTTATTAAAATAGTGTTATTAGTAAGTTATATGAATTAAACTTGCTCACTTGAGGCAAACACCATAAGCTGTGAGTCAAAAACTAACTTCCTTTAGGAGTTTTCATGCCCCAGCCAAGTATTTTAATCATAGAAGATGACCCGGACATACTCGAATTATTAGAATACAACCTGAAAAAGCAGCGTTTCAAAGTTTTCAGTGCAATGGACGGCGAATCTGGCATACACCTCACTAAAAAACAGCAATTAGACCTTATTATCCTCGACATCATGCTGCCAGGGATCGATGGACTTGAAGTCTGCAAACAATTGCGGTGGGAACAGTCAAAAACCTACATCCCAATTATCATGTTAACTGCGAAAAGCCAGGAAAGTGATATCATTGTCGGTTTAGAGCTCGGAGCCGATGATTATCTAACCAAGCCATTTAGCCCTCAAGAATTGGTAGCTCGCATCCGCGCAGTTTTAAGGCGTCAAGACATTCAAACTGAAGAACAAGTTGCCCCCATTCGTATTGGCAAGGTCGAAATCACTCCGGACCAATACCAGGTAACCCACGACGGCCATCAGGTACAGTTTACGCTCTCAGAATTCAAACTACTTCAAGCTTTGGCAAATAAGCCGGGAAAGGTGTTCACTAGGGAGCAACTACTCTCATTTCTCTCGGACCAAGAAACTTATGTGATTGATCGCAACATCGATGTCCATATCCGTGCTATTAGAAAGAAACTCAAAGAAAGTGGTAAAATCATCCAGACAATCCGCGGAATTGGCTACAAATGTCAAAACCCAAATAGTATGCCTTCAATAGAACTTTAAGTAGGACTGGAAATCATGGGAACAAGGGCAATAAAATTCGCTTATCAAAAGGGAACTATTAAAAATAGTAGCCGCTTAAAAGAATTTTTTTCTTTTGGCTTTGTCAAAACAAAAATATACTGGAAGCTCTACCTCACTAATTCTTTTTTACTGATAACGATATTGACCCTTGTAATTGTCGCAATTTTGTCAAAATTTGAGGAACTACTATGGCATAATCGCTTCACCCATTTAAAAGAAAAAATAACCATGATCATCCCCCAGGCTACCGCTAGCCTGAAATCTAATAAAGAAGGTCCCATTCAAGACCTGATCACCCAAATCGGCGAAAATACCGCAACAAGAATTACTATAATTAGAAGCAATGGTAGGGTAGTCGCAGATTCCCATGAACCAATTGCTGATTTAGCTACTAACCACTGGCACAGGCCAGAGATCCAAGAAGCCTTGGATAGCTCCTATGGTGATGCACTCAGACTCAGCGACTCTTTAGATACCAAAATGTTCTACCTTGCAAAAAAAATTGAGGCGGATGGAGATGTCCTTGGGGTAGTGCGCCTATCGATCCCGATGAGTATGTTTCAAAAACAGATCAAAGACTTAAATTTAGTGATCTTATGGATCTGTTTTTTCGGAATCGTCATCATGCTCATGAGTAGCTACCATTTAATTCACAAAATCACGAGACCTATCACAGAACTGATGAGTATATGTAATGCCATGGTACTTGGAGACTACAGTAAGAAAGTTAAGTCTCCAGGCCCGGACGAGATTGGAAGACTTGGCTATACTTTAAACCGTCTAAGCGATGAAATTAGCGGAAAAATAGCTACAATATCTATGGAACGAGCACAGCTCAAATCAATGTTAACTGCGATGACAGAGGGGATTGTTTCTGTTGACAGCAATGATAAAATTCTTTTTTGTAACCATACAGCCTGCATTTTTTTAGATGGAAACTATTCTTCTGGACATGAAAAACCTATTTCAGAAACCATCGGGTTTAAAATTTTAACTCCAATTTTAATAGAAGCAAGAAAGAAAAAGTCTTCTGTTGTCGAGGAAATTACCCTTTCAAAGTCTTCTGGAGAAAAGATCTTAAACCTGCACGCTTCACCTTTTCAGTTGCGTAATGACTTTGGGGTGGTTGTTGTGATTCATGATATGACGCGGATAAGGCACCTAGAAAAAGTAAGGCAGGATTTTGTTGCCAATGTCTCGCATGAAATAAAGACTCCACTTACTTCCATCAATGGTTATGTGGAGACATTATTAGAAGGTGCGATTTATGATGAACGTTACAACTCAAGATTTCTAAAAAAAGTGCAATCGAATACCAATCGGCTAATTTTTCTAGTCAAAGATATTTTAAGCCTTGCTACAATCGAATCTGACAATTTAGAACTAAATTTCGAAAATAAGAAATGGGGACCTATTATAGAACAGGTTATAACCCAATATGAACAAGTTTTCGCCGACAAAGAGCTTTCACTAGAATACGATCCGAAACATAGCATCACAGTCCAAGGAGACGAAGAATGTATGCGACAAATCCTCGACAACCTAGTGAGCAATGCCCTTAGGTATACTCAAGCGGGGGGTAAAATTTCTATCCTACTAAGCACTCAGTCTGTTTACGGGGTCCTTTCCATATCCGACACAGGAATTGGAATCCCGCAAAAAGATATTGAAAGGGTATTCGAACGTTTCTATCGCGTCGATAAAGACCGTTCCCGCGAGTTAGGTGGCACGGGTCTTGGCTTATCAATTGTCAAGCATATGGTTTCAAGTATGCAAGGTTCCGTGACAGTAGAAAGTGAAGTTGGTAATGGAAGTACTTTTTCCGTCTTCTTACCCTTGGCAAAAGAACATTTTTGTTAATAGACTGAGGTATGCTGCCACAAAGTCATCCTGACTGGTGAATAGAGAGCTCTAATACCAAACTCTAATACCAAGGGATTTCTCCACTGCGGTCGAAATGACTAAGCACGTCGGTGCAAAAGGTAAACACCAACGTGTTCCGATGACCTTTGGTAATCTCGACCGAGCCTTAGCAAGTGGAGAGATCTCCCACGAACAAGGTCAGCACACGTAGACTCTAAGATCCACAAAGTCATCTCGACCGAGCCTTAGCGAGTGGAGAGTTCTCCCAGGAACAAGGTCAGCACCCGTAGACTCTAAGATCCACAAAGTCATCTCGACCGAGCCTTAGTGAGTGGAGAGATCTCCCACGAACAAAGTCAGCACACGTAGACTCTAAGATTCACAAAGTCATCTCGACCGAGCCTTAGCAAGTGGAGAGATCTCCCACGAACAAAGTCAGCACACGTAGACTCTAAGATTCACAAAGTCATCTCGACCGAGCCTTAGCAAGTGGAGAGATCTCCCACGAACAAAGTCAGCTCAATCGCTGTCGAAGTGACAATACTAATAAATGCTTAAAAGATATTTTTGCTATAATAAATGTAATCACTACATATGGCGGAGCCCGATGATGAAAAAAATTATTTTTTTTATAATAAGTTTTTTAATTGCAGAATTAACATCAATTGCTAAAACCATAAATTTACATTCAGGAGAGTGGACACCACTCAGTTCAGAAAAATTAAAATTTGGTGGATTAGGGCCAAGGATTATTAAAGAAACCTTCTCTCTAGAGGGCTTGAATTCAATAAGAAAATGCAAAAATAATCTTGCCGTCCAGAATTCAAAACAAATTTGTGCTTGAAAAAAATATTTTCATCAAAATTCCCCTTCCTAAGATGTGTTTAAGAGCTAATAAGAGAAAAATCTTAAGTTTT
>JBGCDR010000220.1:0-29864 GCA_045105515.1 Oligoflexales bacterium | reverse complement strand
CTTAAGATTTTTCTCTTATTAGCTCTTAAACACATCTTAGGAAGGGGAATTTTGATGAAAATATTTTTTTCAAGCACAAATTTGTTTTGAATTCTGGACGGCAAGATTATTTTTGCATTTTCTTATTGAATTCAAGAATCTATCCATACCGTAAAGCCTTTATTCTTATCTGGAAAAAAGGCCACAATACAGCCTTTAAATTTGCCCTGAAAAAAATCTCAGACTCAGATAAGAAATTTTAGGTCTTGTATCCTGTGTTGTCATGCCATCTCGCGAAAGGCTTGGCCGAGAAAGCTAAATTCTTGGATTTGGGATAGAATTTTTGTGATTTGCTTATATACTGGATCCATCTGAGGATTTAACAAGTGGCATGTAAAAAGGAGTTTTCGAATGATGAAATTAATCTTGGGTTTTACTTTATTGCTGTCAATAGGACAGGCCTTCGGTAAGGCGGAAGTTTACTTTATTAGTCCAAAAGATGGAGAAAAATTAAAAAGTGGTAATGTTGAGGTTGTTTTTGGCTTAAAAGGTATGGGTATTGCCCCCGCGGGTATTAATGCAGAAAATACGGGTCATCACCATCTTCTTGTAGATTACAAGGGCCTACCTGATTTAAGCAAACCCTTACCAGCAGGCGAAAATTTGATCCATTTTGGCGGAGGTCAGACTCAAACTACGATAAAACTCGGTCACGGTACCCATAAGCTACGTCTGATTTTAGCTGACTATCTACATACCCCCCATAAACCTACAATCATGTCTAAAGAAATTACGATATTCGTTGAAAATGGCAAAAAAAGCTGATTATACCATTTATATCAATATGTTAGTATTCCTGCCGGTTAAGGAAGGTTGCTTCCCTGCATTTCTAGGTAATGCCTTAAGGTTTTTGATCACTTTGTCGATGCCCAGCTTGTGAGAAATTGCAAGTTGTGGAAGTGATGAAAGAAAGTAATAAATTTAGCCAGAGCCCAGAGGACTTGGCTCATGAGATTGAACTGTCAAGAAATCTTGAGGATTTAGCTCGAATAGGTGCTTGGGAACTAGAAGTAGATAAAAACAGGGTCAATCTTAGTCCAGGGCTTTGCAAGCTCTTTAGAATTACCAAATGTAAAGAACTTACTCTCCCAGAATTATTAAAATTTTATATTTCCTTTGAGCAAGATCGCTTGCATAAAAAAATCAATGATTGCATTAGTAATGGAGAAGGCTTTTTAGAGGACTTTGAGATACTAACTAAATCAGGTGAAAAAATTTGGGTTAAAACAGGGGGAAAACCCGTTCTTGGTAATGATGGACGTATTAAAAAAGTAATAGGCCATACTCAAGATATAAACCAGACTAAAATATACGAATTGAAGATGGAAGAGGAGCGCAATATTCTCAAGCTTGCTATTGAAATATCAAAATTGGGAATTTGGTCATCGGATGATAGTAATACAATAAATTTTGATGCAAGAATGCGCGAGATCTATGGATTTTCAGTAGGTGAAAAATCCACCACAGAGGCTGTTCAGGCTAAGATACATGGGGATGATAGAGCTAGAATAAACGCTCTCTCAAAGGAGAGTTTAAGTAAAAACGAGCCAACTAAATTTGAGTATCGCATAATACCTGAAAAAAACGTGATTCGACACATCAAAGGATATTTACTCCCTGAGCTAGATCCAACCACTAAGGAGTTTAAAAGGTTTATAGGGATTAATAAGGATATCACGGAAAAGGTGAAAGGCGATGAAACAAATGCCAGGCTTTTGGAGATTCTTGACTCGACTTCAGACTTTATTACCCATGCTTCAATCGATTATGAAATAGAATATATGAATCGGGCATTTAAAGAACTATGGGAAGGAGATGAGCAAGCGGTTCATATAAGTTCCTTTCATCCTGACTGGGCTAACAAGCTTATCCAAAATGTGGGGATGCCTTGCGCGATCAAGGAGGGAACTTGGACCGGTGAAACAGCATTGCTGACAAAAAAAGGTGAAGAAATTCCTGTTAGTCAGGCAATTATTTGTCACTATAACAACAATAAAGAGCCTAAATATTTTTCAACAATCATGCGTGATATGCGCAGTACGAAGCAAATGCTTGCTACGCTTCAAGAGCAGAAAAAAATCTTAGAAGAGGTGGCACGTTCAAAAGAGAGATTCCTTGCAAATATGAGTCATGAAATAAGAACCCCCATGAACGGCATTCTTGGCTTTGTTGAGTTACTACGTGATGAGATCTCTGACCCAAAGGCAGAGGAGAAATTACAAGTGATTCAATCTTCAGGAGAGCTCTTGCTTTCAATTGTCGATGATATTCTCGATTTCTCCAACATTGAAGCAGGAAAGATGTCTCTAAAGGCTGTAGAATTTGATCCCCTACTTGTGATTCACGAAGTTAAAAAACTGTTCGAATCAGATAGGGTTCAAAATACCAACTCTATTCAGTTGATCGATTCTGGTTTTTCAAAAGATTTATTTATTGGTGATCCTCACCGATTTAAACAACTATTATTTAACCTAGTCAGCAACGCCTGCAAATTTACTAAGAATGGTATGGTTACTATTCAAGTACAGTCCAAAGCGCATAAGGAAAAGACAGTCAAATTGAAGATCGTGGTTGCTGATACTGGCATAGGAATTTCTAAGGATAGGGTTGACCAGCTATTCAAAATTTTCTCTCAAGCTGATGAATCCACGACAAGGAGGTTTGGTGGAATTGGATTGGGTTTGTCAATCTGTAAGTCGATTTTGGATGCATGGCAAGGCTCCATATCTGTAGAAAGTGTGCAAGGAAAGGGTTCTTCTTTCGCTATTGAGATTCCTCTGGAGTTCTCCATATCAGGCTCGGTTCAAAAGATAAAACCTATAAAAAATAATCCAGTATTTCCTGGTCTCAAAGTGCTGATTGCTGAAGACAACCAGGTAAATTTGAAGGTTGCACAACGGCTTTTAAGTAAGCTTGGAATAGAGGCGCAATCAGTTACTGATGGAGCACAAGCTGTTGAAGCTTGCAAAAAGGAACACTTCCATATTGTTTTGATGGATTGCCATATGCCAGTTATGGATGGTTTTGAAGCAGCCAAAGAAATCTCTAAGCAAAGCTATGATGGTAAGAAACCCCCTTGTATAATCGCTCTAACTGCAGGGGTCTTAGAGGAAGAAGCAAAGCGCTGCCTAGCATCGGGTATGTCTGATGTGTTATTTAAACCTGTAAATCTTAATCGGCTTGCAAATATGCTTGCCAAATACGACCCTGGTTTTGCTAGGTCGAAAAAGACTGTGGCCTAAGGATCAAATGTTTAAAAAATAAAGTGAGCGCATGCTACGATGATTGGTAGGCTGATCAAAGTCCTTTGCAAATAAATCAAAACTAGATCTTTGAATTTTATGGGAATCTTTGATCCTATTAACAAGCTCCCCACCTCTGACATATAAATGAGTTGAGATACTGATAGGCAAGCAACCACAAAACGAGTGAATTCATGTGGGCTTTTGCTGATCATTACCGAGGGCAAGAACATGTCTGCAAAACCAAGGAGGATGGTACTTGCAGCTGCGCTTGCATCGGGAACTCCCATGACTTCCAAGAGTGGGACAAATGGAACCCCCAAAATATCAAAAAGGCTGGTATATTCAGCAAGTATAAGAGCACAAGTACCAAAACACAAAACGGTAGGTAAGACCCCTAACCACATGTCCAAAACATTATGAATTCCTTCAGTCATCAATCGTGCTGTTCCTTGATTTTTACTAGCTTTAGAGGTCGCTTGTCTAAGAGCCTCATAAAATTTGCTACACTCAGTTTTTTCTATCTTTTTAACTCTTATGGTTCCATCAATATACTCATCTTTAATCCTGTTGAGTGGATAAATGCGTGGGCTTATAACAGCAGCTGCAATGCCAGCAAGAAAGATGGTTAAATAAAACTGAGGAAATAAGCTTTGTAACTGAACCTGACTGAGAATCACAGTTGCAAATGTAATTGAAACTAGAGAAAAAGTGGTGCCAATAACAGCGGCTTCACGTTTGGTATACATGCCTTCTATATATTGTTTGTTGGTCAATAAAACCCCGATGGTTCCATCTCCAATCCAAGAGGCAAGGCAGTCGATTGATGACCGCCCTGGAAGGGTAAAAAGTGGGCGCATTACCGAAGAAAGAAGTACTCCAAAAAATTCGATCAAACCAAAATTTAGCAATAATGGCAATAGTAGGCCAGCGATTAGAAAGACACAGACTAGCACGGGTAGTAAGTCTAACAGAAGAAAACTCCCAGTCTTTTGGGAATATATAAACTCTGGGCCAAGCTCAAACATAATCGACTGCACGAACACAGCTGAGGTGAGCCTAACCATGGTCCATTTGGGTCCTACGTCTAATAAGGATTTTGCGAAAATGTTTTTTTCTACCCATTTCGGTTTGAATAAAAAAACGATGCAACTCAGCAAAGCGCTTAAGCTGATAAATACACCGGCAATACTCGGCAAAAAGGGTTTAAGTGAATTTTCAATAATTTTTGCCAACACCGCCACAGGAATTGAGATGCTTCCCTCATGCATTAGAGGCATCATAAAGATTAGTAAACCAATCAATGAAGGCAATACGAACTGAAGTATTCGGCCATTAGTTAATTTGTCTTGATTGGGATTTTCTGATTTGTTATCCAATGTTGAAATTTCTATCGTAGACCCCAATGTGAGACTCCTTAAGGCGTTGCTTTATTGATCCCTACTAATTAATGCTTGTATCATCGATTTGCCAATTAATAAGTTGAATGGGTTTATTAAAAATATTAATACCAATTTCTATCTCTCGCCACTAACACTTGATATTCTTGAATAAGGTTTAGGTATTTATATATATTTAGGAGTAGGCCGTTATGAACAAGGTTATGATTACGGTTTTTCGCTGGGCGGGAAGTTGGGGGCCATTCAAAGTGAAGATCCCCTGTGGAGAATGCTCTCTGACAAAAGATGTAATTAAAGACACCATTGAGAAAGAGTTGCAGGATATCCCGGTAGAGTTGGACATGCGTGATTGGCTTAGTGAGTGGTGGCGTCCTCTTAAACTGGGAGGCTGGCATGCTCCTATTGTAATTGTGGGAGGAAAAATTGTGAGTCAGGGTGCGGCTCTTAATCGAGGAGTCTTGACACAAGCAGTCATTGAAACCTACGCCAAGAGTGCTGAGATTAAAGGGAATCATCTTTTTGGAAAGAATTCTTGCCCACATTGTGTTCGAGCAAAGAAATACTTAGAGGATAGTAAGGTAAATTATGAGTATCATGACGTCATCGAGAGCCCAAGAAGCCTCTACGAAATGCTATCAAGAGTAAAGCCCATTGTTGGTCCGAAAACACCCATTACAGTTCCTCAAATATGGTTAGATGGAAAGTATGTGGGTGGAGCTGATGAACTAAGCAAGAAGCTTGACTGCAAGGTAGAACCAAACTATGAAAGAGGTCAGAGTTCATTGAGTGCCAGTTAGAAATTGCAAAGGAGGGGGGCTTCGATGGCCATAGAAACAGAATGCGACGGCCAATCGCTTGAGTTTCACAGCTCTTTGATATGGTATGTGCATGAAGCTAATGATAATAGCTTCCTTACCTGCAGGCAATGCAGAGGTATTACTGATTCATTTGAATTTAGTGATAAATTTGCAATAGAGATTACTGATTCACCTACCCTCCTTGTCCCTTACCATGCTTGGAAATCACAGTTTAATGTGAGAGCGTCCCAAAAAAAATTTTCAAAAGAGCACATTGAGCGGTTTTATAGAGATTTACATGATATGAATTTCTTACACCGAATAAGGAAGTACAATACATTTGGCGAAAACAACCCTCTTTTGACTAGCTATCCCCAAGAGTATGTGTCTTTGACAAAACTCATGCAAGAGTGTTTTGCTTTATTTTAGCCTAGTAAAACGAAGGTCCTTTTTGCGAGGTGAATGTAAATATGCAGGGATCAATAGTAAAGATATTTGTTGGTCAATCAAAAGAATTTGGAATCAAAGGATCTAGAAAAGCCATCGATCGTCCTTTTTTATCATCTATTGGCAAGGAAGAAGTATTTGAACAGGTGTGGTTGGGAAAAACCAATCTATCAGGCGATTCCCAAGCTGATAAAAAGGTTCATGGTGGGCCAGATAAGGCAGTTTTGTGCTATTGCTTAGAACATTATGATTTCTGGAAAAAACTATACGGGATGGAGAGAAGTTCGAAACGCATGGGTGAAAACTTACTAATTTCTGGCTTAAATGAAGACATAGTTTGTATTGGCGATGAATTTAAGATAGGCGATGTTGCGCGGGTGCAAATTTCAGAATACCGAATGCCTTGCTGGAAGTTAGGGCGATATTGGGGAGTTAAGGCTTTACCAAAGCAGGTTCAAGATACGGGGAAAATGGGTTGGTACATGCGTGTCATAGCCGAAGGTTTTATAGAAAAAGGACAACAAATGGTTCTTGTGAATAGGCCACTACCCAAGTGGACTGTAGCCAAGATTAACAGAAAACTCTACATAGAGAAGGAAGACCTAGAGGCCGCAAAAGAACTTGTAGCCAGTCCTTACCTAAGTGAAGCAGCAAAGAAACCTTTTGCAAAGCGAATCGAAGCCCTACCAGCCAGTAGTGATGAAAAACGTTTATTTGGGATGCCTTAATTTGCTAACTACAAGGCAAATAAAGTTGTCATTTGATCTTTAACTACAGGAATTAAATCCCAATCGTGCCACTCGTCGTCGCCCTCGTTAACAAAAATTCCATCAATGTGAAAATTGTCTTTATCATCAAAGATGATATTGAACAAAAACTCTCCTGAATGCTTTAGTTTTCCCTTTTTACCACGCTCTTCCCATCTGCCTGAAATACTAGCCTCTACGAGGTCAAGACTGCCAAAAATCTTACCTTTTAGCTTCTTGGTGGAGTACGTCCCACTTACGCTCATATCGGGATTGACCAGCAATTTTAGCACACCCCATTGTGGGCTTGTGTAAGACCTCGTTAACATTTGCTCGAAATTATGATCCCTATTTACTTTTGATTTAACTTTAGATTTTTGGATATCCGCACTAGCATTTGAAGCCTCAACAGAGATTTGATCAATGGGCTCATGAAAAATAATCTTGATATCCCAAAAAGCATCTGATGGAAGCGTTTGAACCTCGAAGGATTCAGAAGAAATCTTCTCTTCTTGTTCATTATATACGCTCCACAGGAGTTCAGGTTGTGATGCATCCTCAACCTTACAAAATGTTTCGTTGTTTGCTGAAACAAGACAAGTAAGAGGTGCACCAGTAATTGGCATGGGCTGAGCCGCAGTTTCAGCTAAGCTGTTCTCGCTTGCTGGGGGAAGACCTATTTCCTCTAATTCCTCTATTGTGATTGGATTGTTTTCCCTGTAACCATGGCCAGCAAAATTCATATGTGTGTCATCCCCCAAATTTGGCGGACTACTGTTCGATGACAATGATGCTGGATTAGAACAGCAAATTGTGCAAGTTGACAGTGAAACGTAAAAAACTATTTTCATATTTTGACCCCTACCTTCCGTCCGTGGGGCCTATCGGTGAACGGGAGTAAAAAAATAGGGAATCATATAGTTTAGGGTTTTTTCTTAGGTTTTGCCTGAGATTCAAATATTACCCAAAAGCTCCTAACTTAGTGCCAGTTAGATTTTAGAAATAATTAAGAAAAAGCAAAATTTGCTTAGAGGGTTTGAATATAGGCTATGACATCAGCAATTTGCCTTTGCGAAAGTAAATCTTGCCATCCAGGCATGCCCGATTTCGTGCCAACAGAGATCAAAATAAAAAAGTGTCGGGACTGGTGCCAAGGAGGGTACTTGGTGAGGTCAGCTGGCTTGGCATCTAAAAATTTAGCCTGCTTTCCATCTCCGACACCAGTTAAGCCATGGCATGGAGCGCAGCTCTGAATAAATAGTGCTTTCCCGTTTTTTTCTGAGCCCATGAACCTTTTTTTCGGCTTTTTGGGCTCTGCATTAAAGTTATAACCATGCATCATTCTTTGCGATGTCCAATCGGGATGCCTTGTGTCTGCTAACAATCTCTGTTCTTGGTGGTTATCATGAGCATAACATGAGCTCAGAAGGTAAACGGCAGCAAGTAAGAAAAGCATGGATAGTTCCTTAGATTCAGTGTGAGGGGCCTCCTATATTTTTATCATATCAAAGCATAAATGATCGTTAGTTACCTTTTTTTATTGTTCATCATGGATTTCCAGCCCCTCTTCTAACTCAGCTTCCCGAACTCCTTCCTGCTCGGCTTCGAGCTCTTTCTCGGATTCATGTTTAGCTTCAAACTCTTCGCTTCTCTCCTGCATTTTTGAGTCTTTGGTGGAATTTTCTTCAGTTCCACGATCGCTTGATTCGGCGACTGAATCAGCTCGTAGGTTTGTCTCAAGAACGACTAATTGGTACACAGAGAGTATTAGAATTAGGATTGAAATTCGCATTGTTACTTCCTTTTAGCAAGTTTCTTAGCATAAAAGAATGCCTTTAGATTTAGTGGGTTCTTATTACTATCAAAATAGCTGGATTAGGAAAGTAGCAATTAGAAGAATAGGCTTGCGGCGTTTTAGATAAAAGCTGTAGAGTATTCAGCCTAGGCAATTGTATATATTCCTATCACTGCTTAAATTAATATCTGTTGGGAGGAAGGCATGAAGCAAAAAGAATCAATAAAAAAACTAATGAGCGATGATTTAGTCACCGGAAATAGGCAGGATCATTTTTCAGATGTAAAAAGTAAGATGGAAGAACATAAAATTCACCATCTGCCTATCGTAGACGGTGGCAAGATCGTTGGTATTGTTAGCAGAACTGATATCCATAAATTTTCACATTCCCGAGCATATATTGCTGATGGTGAGGTGGATCATTCTTTAGATGTTGCTGTGCCAGTAGAAAAACTTATGACCCAAAATCCGATTACAATTAAAGATACTGACACCATCAAACATGCTGTTGAAATTCTAAACGAGCATTCATTTAACTCTGTTCCTGTTGTTGAAGGAGGCAGTCAAAAATTGGTCGGAATTGTTACTTCTAAAGATCTGATGACCTATTTAGTAAATTTGTACTGAGATTAAGAAGCTTTTTCAATATACTTAGGGTCTGCAAATAGCTGGCATTCATCCTCAGTTTTACAATTGTCATGATAAACCCACCATGCAGGTCCTTGAAGTCTGTGGATGCCGTCTTGGTGTTCATCTTGAGTATGAGCTGGGTGGATATTCCACCATTCTGAAGGGCCGGCGAATATACATTCAATAATATGATGGGCATCATATTGCTGACCTTTGAAGCGTATGATATTTCCATGGTCGTTATAAATATCTTTGTAATAGCGTGGCCAAGTTAGGCTGGTTTCTTCTTCCCATTTTTTTATGAGCTTAGATTTTTTTCGCTGAAATCTGCGGTGAAATTTTCTATTTGTCTTGTAGTCAACCATATAAAATGTCTGGCTAGATAAAGCTTGTAAAATGAGTGTACGTTGCCTATCACCTATTGTTAAGCTTGTTTGAAGTTCTATATCTTTTAGATAAACTTCAAAGACATAGAAAAATTTTCCTGAGGGAGTAAATGCATCTAGGCTATCACCAGTCTTTGCGTTAAGAAGCGTAGGATCTTTAAAAAATTTTTCCGATCTTAATCTGGGTTTAGAATGACTTGGTGCACTAAATAAATGCTTTGTATTTAAATTAAATGCATATGAAAAAGGCAGTTTTGCTGTTATAATGCTAAGCGCTAGGTATCCGATAGTTCGGTTATATTTTAGATGCCGTTTGATTGTATTTGATGAGTTAGAATAGGTATTAGATTGAGCTAAGAGAACAGTAGGTGGGTAGAGCAGTAAAATCAAGACAATATAAACACTTTGATTGCGAAACCAGCTTAATCTGTTTCCTAACATTTAGTCTCCTTATCCCATGTTCATGGTCAGAACTGCTTTGCCAAGTCCGTATATACCGTATAGGCGGAGAAGATAAGTCTTTTTCTGAAAAAAGTTAAGTCAAAAGATCGAGCCATCATTATTCAGATTCACTAGCTCCCTAAAAATATTGGTGTTTAAATTTAGATTTAATTTTTTTTAAATAAATACCGATAAGGCCGCAAGTGTTTTACCAATGATCGAAGGCAATATTATTCAATGAATATAATTACTTATCTTCTACCGATGTGTGTTGCGTTGCTTGTTTCAAGCTGTGCTGAAACTTCATCCAATTCACGAAGTCGTTCGAGTGTAGAAGGTGACAGTATGACAACTGCTACCAAACAAGGTGGAAGTGATTCTCCTCAGACCCAAAATAGAGGTGAACTCATTGAAGAGCTCTTGCTTCGTGAATCAGAATTGAACATACAAAAGGATGAACTGGTAAAGCTTGAAGCAATTAATGATGCCCTGTGTGGAAAGATCAATAAGATCAATAAAGAGTGCCTTCCTAAAAAACCGATTACATCTGAAGGGAAAGTTCGCCTACTGAGTTGTGATGGTAGTCCCGTCGAGCAAAATTCTAAAAGTAAAATTGAGGTAGACATCTTTTTAGCTGGGAGTGGAGATTTTAAGTTGTCGTTTCACAGTGCTAATACTGTTTACGAAAGTGATGTGCTAAGTAGTGGTACCCAGGAATTGAAATTCTCAAAACTAGTGGATGTTTCCGTACTAACTCCGAGTTTCGGTGATATTCAAAAAATGCGACTAATGGTTGAAGCCTTGGATGCTGATTCGGGTTCACAGGCAACCATTACAGTTGATGTCCTTGTGGATGGGCAAACGATCGTTAGAGATATCATCCCGGGAGCAAAAGCAGGAGAAAGCTACGAATTAAGTGTGAAAGAAATATATACCCAACTGATTTCATCTAACTGCCATCTATCTAATGAAGCCTTAGATAGCTTCTTAGCACCTTATAATAACGATTCAGCTGGAGGATCTTTTGACAATAAGGGTTCAAGCTCCTCTGCTGGTAAGAGAAAATATGGAAATGAAAGCATAGCTAATATTGAACAACGGATTTCTTGGGTCAAGGATGCCTTGGCTGAACTGCTAGAAGATCTTCGACCTGTTCGAGACCGTACTTTTAATCTAAGGAATGCCATTAAGGGTGATACAGGTGCAGGATGTCACCTAAAACAAAAGATTACGGAGCTTAAAATAACTATAGATGGAAGTCCTATTAATGATCCAGTTGGAAACGGGCTTGAAGACAAGATAGATGGGGCTGGGAATGAAAAAGAATTGGAAATTGATCTTGGTGCGCTCAGATTTTCGTCGACCACTGTTTTAGGGTCAATCTTGATCCCAGATGATGATTTAACTTCCTACAATATAGCTAGTCTGACTAAATTTTCCATACGCAAAGGTGGTAACTCTTACATCAATAGTTTAGTTAAGTGTGATGGAAGCGTATTTGGAGGATTGCAAAAAGATAACGATTGCTATGATATTAAAGAAGAATTTGCAATGGATATTAATAAGGTCAAGCTGGAAGTCAATGGTATAGTAGTATTTGAGGAAGACCTGCGATTGAAACTATATCGACAGCGTATGACCTACAGCTATGATAATATTCAATTCCACCCTAAATGGGGGGAGATGCTTCTGCGTACTGACTGCGATGCTATAGAATAATCCACAACCTTTCTTTTTGATTTTAACTTTCTTCATATTTTTTTCCCGTTTATAAATAAACACGATGTTGTTTAGAGTAAATTTGGTGGGGAGATCATGTGGAATCTTGGGAAACAGAATATCAGAAGTCTATTCGCGATCCGGAAAAATTCTGGGGGCATGCTGCAAAGCTTATCCATTGGTTTCAAAAAGCAGATATTGTTTTAGATAAGAGCAAGAAACCCTTTTATCAATGGTTCCCTGGAAGTAAAAGTAACATATCCTTTAACTGCCTTGATGTGAATATTCACAACGGAAGAGCTGATAAACCGGCTTTGATTTGGGAAAGTCCGGTAATCGGTGAGTCAAAAACCTTTTCCTATAATGATGTATTTAAAGAAGTAGGTTTGATAGCCAATGGTTTGAAAAATCTTGGTGTGTTTAAAGGTGAGCGTGTCATTATTTATATGCCGAATATTCCTGAGGCTATTTTTGCAATGCTTGCATGTGCTCGCATAGGAGCAATTCATTCAGTAGTCTTTGGGGGATTTGCTCCTCCTGAGTTAGCAAAAAGAATTAACGATGCTAAACCTAAAGTTATTTTATACGCTTCCCATGCTTACGAAAAAGAGCGGGTTATAGACTACCAAGTATTGGTAGATGAAGCCTTGGACATAGCCAAGTACCCGCCTGAGCTGGCTGTGTGTTTTTCGCGTTTAACGTCCAAGCCAAGTGATCGGTATCAATATTTAGACTGGGACGAACTTAGACAGCATGGAGACGAGGATGCGACCTGCGAGCAACTAGAGCCAAGTGATCCACTTTACATTCTATACACCTCGGGGACGACGGGGATTCCTAAGGGAGTTATCCATGATCATACCGGGTATATGCTCGCCTTAAAATGGTCGATGCAATATGTTTACCATATTGAGCAGGGTGAGGTTTTTTGGGCTGCTTCGGATATTGGCTGGGCAGTGGGGCACTCCTATTTAGTCTATGGCCCAATGTTGGCAGGAGCATGTGCCTTACTTTTTGAAGGAAAGCCTGTGGGCACTCCCGATGAAAATGAATACTGGAGGATTTGTCAGAAGCACAATGTAAAGGCTCTTTTTACAGCCCCCACTGCCTTGAGGGCTATAAAAGCCAGGGATCCGCAAGGATCCCAAGTGAGGAGCTTTTCACTACCCATGCTGAAAGCAGTTTTTCTTGCCGGAGAGCGTTCTGATCCAGATACCTTGTCTTGGTTGGAAAAGAATCTGAAGGTACCCGCGATCGATCATTGGTGGCAAACTGAAACCGGATGGCCGATGACCGCAACTTGTCTTGGGTATAGGGGGCAAATTAGCAAGCATGGTTCCTGCGGTCGGCCTGTACCAGGCTTTCAAATAGAGGTAGTCGATAATTTAGGGCAGCCGCTTCCTGCACATCAAGCTGGAAATATTGTGGTGCGTTTGCCACTGCCTCCTGGGACCTTACCCAGCTTGTGGAATAATGATAAGGGCTTTGTCGATACTTACCTAAGCAATTTTCCCACTTACTTTGAAACCTATGATGCAGGCTACTTTGATGAGGATCATAATCTGTGGATTATAAGTAGGACTGACGACATCATTAATTGTGCGGGTCACCGGCTTTCCACTGCTCAAATCGAGGAAGTATTAGCTAGCCATAAGCATGTGGCGGAATGTGCGGTGGTAGGAGTTAAAGATAGGCTTAAATCACAAATCCCACTGGGTTTTGTTGTCCTTAACCAAGGTCTGGATGCTCAAGCAGGCGCAGAGATTCCATCGCAATTGATCGCCAGGGTGAAGCATGAACTTGGCGCTGTTTGGGCTTTTAAAAGGCTGCTTGTGGTTCCAGCTTTGCCTAAAACTCGTTCTGGCAAGGTTTTGCGCAATGTCTTGCGTAACTTAGCAGATCATGAACCTGCCAAGGTTCCTCCGACCATTGAAGATGCAGGGGTGCTTGAACAGGTCCGCCAGGTTCTGATTCAAGAACAGCCATGATCTTGTATAATCCTGTGGTTTTGCTAAATTATAGGTATGGCATTCACTAATTTTGATACTAAAGAAATAAATTGTAAGGTCATCTACTTTGGCCCGGATCACTGCGGAAAATCGGAAAATCTTCGATCCATTTATGCGAGTACAGCCGATGAGATGAAGTCTGGGATCATGGAGTTGGAAGAACCAGAAAAGGGAAGTAAGTACTTTGATTTTCTTCCCATCAGCCTCGGTCATGTAAATGACTTTCATCTCAAGCTCCATCTATTTAGCTTGCCCGCCAAGAACCTCTTTGAAACGGTGGCGAGTGTGATACTAAAAGGGGTGGATGGTTTTGTCTTTGTGGTGGACTCGCGTTTGGAGCGCTTGGCTGCAAACATCGAGTGCTATCGGAAAGTAGATAAGCTTTTTCGCGAGGAAGGCTATGATCTTGGAGAGTTGCCTCGCGTTATTCAGTATAACAAGCGAGATCTTGCTGGATTAGTGCCGTTGGATGTACTAAGAGAAGAGCTAAACCCGTTTGGGGGAGCTGAACAAGAGGCCATAGCATCTGATTCAGTTGGAACTATGGAGACTTTGCATGCAATGGCGAAGCAGATTCTAATAGCCCTCGCTCCCTCCTGATTAAACTTTTATCCTCGTAATAGGTTACCCTTATGGCTTTGCTTACTCGCTGCCAGACTCCAAAGGCAGTTTTTTTATTTGGCATCCCCATCGACAAGCTCCTGCACTTTCCTAATCACCACCGCTTTATGCCAGGTCTTCACTTAGATGTAGACCCCTCCCAAGCAATCAATTTACAGTTGATTGCTGCAGTTGAAAAAGAACTGGGCGAGGCAGTTAACGGTAGTGAGGTGCATATTTTTCAAGAGTTTTGTGAGCTGTTGCTCCCAGCTGGCCAGGAGCAGGTCAGCCTTTACACAGGATATTGTGAGCTGCCTAGGCAAGTCCCCCTTCTGAACTGGAAGCCGCTGCCATATCTTCTAAAAAATATGGAAAAGAACCGCATGCGCCTTGCTTATCTTAAAGCGTGGCAAGTGCAAACAGGTGCTTTGAATCTTACCACCAAGGCAGTTGAAATGGATTCTAAGGAATTAAAACGAAATACTAAGTTAATTAACCCTGAATAAGCCCCCACAAGCACTATCAAGCCTTTGAATAGTAGATAAGATTTATAATTCAGCAATTAAATTAATTGCTTGCTGATTTTTTTGTTTTTTCTTTGAATTGAATCCTTATGCCGATTTCAAATAGTACCGAAGGATTACCTTGAAAGTCTAAATTGATTTAACGAGGTTATTCAAATGTCTTTAAGATTTAAAATTTTCGCGTTCAATGCGATTATTGCTCTTCTGTTATTAATCGTCAGCTCTATCGGTTATTTCGGTATTTCAAATCTGCATAGTGGCAATTTTTGGGTTGATCATACTCATAAGGTAATAGAAAAAGCCGATCATATTTTGGGAGCTGCGGTGGACATGGAAACTGGCATGCGTGGCTTTATGCTTGCTGGAAAAGATGAGTTCTTGGAGCCCTATAGCGGAGGCCAATCAAGATTTACAAATCTGATTTCTGAGTTGAAGAAAACGGTCTCAGACAACCCTCCTCAAGTAGCTAGGCTCGCAGGAATAGAGAATACTATTTCAGAATGGCGCGAAAAAATCGCAGAGCCAGCGATCGCTTTTAGGCGTGAAGTAGGAAGTTCTAAGACTATGGACAATGTGGCTGATCTGGTTGGTGAAGCCCGTGGTAAAAAGTACTTTGATAAATTTAGGGGCCAGATAGCAGAATTTCAAGATATTGAATTGAAACTCATGGTGACCAGGCAATCAGAAGAAGAAAACACTTACACCTCCACTATAAGTTTGCTTCTTATATTTTCATTTGTTGCGTTATTCGTAGCATTGTTAGTGTCATTCCTTCTCACTAACTCTATTATCACTCCATTCAAAGCGATATTTGGCAGTTTGGAGAAGTTTAGTAACAAAGAGTTAAAGGATATTCAAGGTTTATTCAGTAATATTATTAGGAGCTTAAAAGAACATGCCACCAACCTGAACGAGACTTCACAGGACTTTAGTACATCTAGCAGTGATCTACTAGACAATACCAATTCGCAGGCATCTTCGATCGAAGAAACATCAGCGAGCGTTCATCAGGTGAGTTCTTTAGTGAAAAATAATTCTGAGGAAGCGCAAAAAACCAATCACAAGATTAAAGATATGCAGGAATATATTGCAGAGTTGCATGATCTGTTCCAGAAGATTGAAGAGTCAAATACAGAGTTAAAACAGATTGTGAGCATCATTGAAAATATTGGTGAAAAAACAGATATCATTGATGAGATCGTATTTCAAACTAAACTCCTTTCTTTCAACGCCTCGGTAGAAGCTGAAAGAGCAGGGGAACATGGACGAGGTTTTGCTGTGGTTGCACAGGAAGTAGCAAATTTGGCATCTATGAGCGGAAAATCCTCTGTTGAAATATCGAATATCGTTAAAAATGGAATTAAGTCTTGCGAAGGCCTGGTTCAAGGAACCACCTCAAAGGTTAATATTGCAAGTAAGCGAATGAAGGAAATCAGGGAGCTTATCGATATTGTCTCAACAGCATCAAACGAAATATCAGCAGCATCCTCAGAACAAACTAAGGGGATTGAGCAGGTCAATGAAGCTATCATGCAGATTAATAGCTCTACCCAATCTACAACAGCTATCGCCAAAAATGTTGAAACCGCTGTTAATGATCTGCATTCCCAATCAGAAACTATCTTTGGCATTATTTCGAAATTAGATCAATTACTTACGCAAGATAAAAATTCGTTTGCACCAAATAAAAACAGCAATACGCCTAAGGCTAACCATCCCAAGCCCAGCACTAAAAATAACAATACTAACCTCGTGCAAATGTCTAAATTCAATAAAGAGACCCCATCAATAAATCAGCAAACTGGTACCGATGGCTGGGATCAAATTTAGGATTCAGCTTTTAGACTATTAAATGATTCGCCTTAGGCAGATTTCATGAGTTTCATGATCAATAAAACTATCGAATTTCAATGCATCTAAAATAGAGCGGATCTCGAATATGCTTAGCTTTTTCGCGTATTCGAAGGAGATGATCCATTTGTTTTCAGAGTCCCAGGTGGTATACCTTGGGTCTGAGGATAAGGAAATAGATGCAAAGAGTTTATCAAAAGGCGTGTGGTGATGGATCCCGACGATGAGCTGTGATCCATGGAAATTAACAAATCGTACCTGCTCATTGCCCTGAAAGCTAAAAGAAAAAAAATCATTTTGCTGGGTTCTGCTTGATCCCAATTGAAAATATTCATTTAAAATATCTCACCTTGAGGATTGTATATGAGGGTTTAAGTGAAAAGCGGAAGCTACTATTGGTGATATCAGCAGTGATTTCAAGTTTAGGCTTAGTGCAGGGGGGCTAAAGGTGAGTAGGTAGATTAGTAGAAGCTTCTTAATATGTAACATGCTGATGACCTTTGTCCTTCAATTCATCTGATGACAGACCTATCTCCGCATTCTCTTTCTTTGTCTAGAGGTTTTTTCATAGGCTTCATGTTGGCGAATTATTTTTATAGCATCTTGATGATCATTTAAATCAGCAAGATAAAGGGCATTACAACCATCCTGATCACAGGCGAGCAGAGTGTCTTCTTCTATTAAATTAATAAATACCTCGAGTAGCTCCGTGGCACCGTGCTGAGCCGCAAGCATTAACAAAGTTTTTTTATCTTGTGAGTCTGCATGCTTTAGGACTTGAGGATTGTTTTGTACGATTCCAATCACATCTTGAAACTGCTCGGCATACCCTCCTTCTATAACTTCCCTTGCGGATTCAAAACGGTTTTCAAGTTCAAGTTCTTCTAAGGTAGATAAGTTTCCAATTGAAATACGGCTAAAAGTGCCAATTAAATAATCTTCTGGACTTTTTCTCTTTTTAACTTTTCTTGATAGTCCTATACCGTTACTGGCTAGTCCTATGTTGCTCATTAAAAAAGTATTTAAAATCAATATTATAAGTTTCATAAACGGTTTCCCATATTTCGTTGGCGAAAGACCGCGGACAATAGCACAAATTTTTAGCAATGCAAACTCAAAAATGGCGGGTTTACTAATAAATTGCGTTCCAAAAAACCGCAAACGGGCCTACGCTTTCTTGCTCACGGTATCGGCCTGTTCCAAAGAAGAATTCGTCTTGATTGACATCGATAATGTCAATGTTAATCCCATTTTGTAAGATAAAACTATCGTCTAGATGCTGCAGATAATTTGCAGCCGCATGATCATCTCCAATCTGAATAAATGAAAATGTTGCAAGTTTTTTTCGTCCAGCTTGCTGGAGGTTGTTATCGAGAATAATCCGTCTAAAGAATTCATTGGCTTTATTAGTATCGTTGGGAGCACCATCCGTGAGGATAAAGCAGATAAAGGGCACGGAATTTTGCAGGAGTTGTCGTAGTCTATTTTCATATACGTCGTTAAGGGCCTCTGCGAGTGGGGTATTACCCATTGGTCTATTTGACTCGAAAATTGGTAAGACTTCGGAGGAAAGAGAAACCGTATTGTATGTTGAATTTAGGCCAGTTCTGTAGCCTGTCCAGAGCATGATATCAACTTGTGCATCTCTATCTAAGCTTAAAGCAAGGTCAACAATGTTTTCAGTAGCTAAACGAGCAGATTGCCAACGGTCCCAGCTCTCATATCGACCTAGCATAGGACATACATCATGCGTCATCATCGATCCGCTTTGGTCTACTAAAACAAATACTTCTCTTGCGGACAAAGCTGCTAAGCGCTCATTATCGTTGCGTGCAAATTTAGGATTGCTAACAAGATATTGAAAATGTTCTTGGTCAATGTTGCTTAAGGTGTACATCAGTTCCTGATCAATGGTTTCTAAAATAGCTTCTGGAATGCGACCCACTTCGGTTAAGCCAAATCTTTCTAACATTGATACATTGCTTCTTGGGACTGGTATTGGAGCGCGGCTGGCTCTTCGGCGACTCGCAGACCTTCGGTTTTCTTGAGTTTGTTGCAAATTATCAGCTTGATAGGTACTAGCAGTAACTGGCTCCGGCCTTAGGTTGTTGACTGGGTCATTATGCTGAGTCCAGGTAGCCTTTTCAACACTTGAACCTGGCTCAACAATAAAGTTCTTTTGCTTCAAATATCCAAGGATTAATAAATCAGGATATCTAAGAACATGCTGAAGATCTCCAGCCAACTCTCGTTCAACTTTGTTGTCTAGCTCTCTTTTCAAGTCGTTTAAGATTGTCTTGATGCGGTAGCCACCGTTTCCAAAGGCTTCTTGCGTGTTT
The DNA here is from genome assembly GCA_045105515.1 of Oligoflexales bacterium. GTDB lineage: Bacteria > Bdellovibrionota_B > Oligoflexia > Oligoflexales > Bog-1112 > JABSRF01. Next base: position 10,899 of record JBGCDR010000220.1, on the reverse strand, counting down.
ATATTGAGCTTATAAGTCTGGTAAAGACAGTCTCGCTTTTTCAATCCAAAATTGTGGGCATAGGCATCATAGGTGGCGTCCCAAAAAGTAACTTCTTCAACATCAAATTCTCTAAGACCAAATCTATTTTCTCCTACTATTCTGGTTCGTTCTTTCTCTCGTTCCAGAGCTGCTCGGCTTAGATTATCCGTATGCGTTCTTTGCTCGTTCCAAGAGCAAGCTCTATGCTTTCTTCCAAGCTCTGAGCTTTTGCAGCTAATTCAGTTTCTAGTGCTAATGCGTCAGCATTAGCAAAGCGCTTATATGATTGGTCGATCTGAAATCTCTTTGCGACAGAACAATGTTGTCCTGCATGGAGGAAGCTTGATAGAAGAATGCTTTTGTCTTCTCTTGTCATAGTTGGTAGTTGTTCAGCTATTTTGTAGAGTTTATACCGTTTGTCATGGAACCAACTTGGGCTGTTTGCACTGGTAGAATAAGGGACTCTTTCATCACGATCTGCTTCTATTTCGCTGCTTATTTCTCTTGGTTTACTGGGATCTTTAATGCTGGCCAGAAAAATTATCAGACGGTATCGCCTGTTTAGGAGTGCAAGGTTTTTTGGGTAATCATTGAGTATTTGATCAGACTCATCTGGGTATTCTGAGTTCATGACCACTTCTTCTTTTGCAAGGGCATCGTAGATATGCACGTAAAAATTAGGGTCAAAGTCTCGCGTCGACTTCAAATTATTCCATTTTTTATTGAAATCGATCACAGGAACATGCTTTTTTTTTTTTTTCAGGCCAATTGAATAAAAGGATTCAATCTTATTCATTAAGTCGTTTGAGCTTAGAATTTTAAGCTCATCTTCAGTCAAGTTCATTTTCCTGATCTTACTTAAAAGATTTTTTAGTTGCTTCAGAATTTGCTTGTTATCTGGGATTTTACCGAAGCTTCTGCTCTCATAAGCTCTTAGAGCAATTTTTAATGATTCAAAGGAGTCGATTGCTTCGAGAGAAACAACCCAGTCGTACAATATGACACCTTCTTGTCTTAAGAGACAGATGATTCGTTCAGCTTCATTTTCAAAAGTTTTAGCTTCTTTTCTACCCGGTATTTTCGCCTCAATTGTCAATTTTTCTTCTTTTTGTTTTTCATCAAGTTCAGTTTCCATTTGTTCTTCGGTAGGGGTAACGAATTCTTGTGATTTTTTGACTGGCTTGGATGCAAGACCTCCGGCAATTGCTTCATGTCTGCCGACTAAGCTGGTCAAAGTTAATATTATAAGGATTAAAACAGTTTTTATACGTTTCATATGAGGTTTCAAAGGGATCTCCCTGATTGATTTGCAATCAACGCTATAAACATTACGGGTTATCTGACTATCGTAATTACTCTTCAGGGGCAAGTTGGAATTAAGTCAATTTAGTGGAAAGTATCGAAAAATCAGTACTTTGTTTCTTTAGGGCATCTCTCCATGGCTACGCTTAGTCGAGATGATTAAGACTACGACCGACTGCTAAGGAGTGGAGAAATCCCTTGAGAAATTTCAATCTTCTTATCAGTCCATCCGCTTAACGATGTTCCTTGAGCACTATTTTCTCCAGGTGTCCTTGCATTCCTGCAATGATACCCTGGGTCCAACTATGATCTTTTGCTTCTTGAATCCAAGTCTTTTCAAGTTGGGATCGTTCTCGATTTTTCGATTCGAGAATAGACTCATTCATATTAGGCTCGGAGCTTTTATCGATAGGAACAACTTGAAAAGCCCCATAAAAGCCGCAAAGTGCTTTAAGGGCAGTTCGGATGCTTCTTTGTGCATCTGGATTTAAAAGGTCCTTGGCAGCGAGGCTTTCAGGGTTCACTCCCAATTCAATTTTTTCTTTGCTAAAGGATTTAAGATAAACTTCTTCGAATTTCCTCGCTTCGAGTGGTTTTTTTAATTTCCATAAGGTGACTAGGGCTTCCCAGGTTTCAGGAAATGGGTGACTGTGTTGCTGGCTATGAATCTGAGAGGCTTTGACTAAGCCCAAGTCATCTAGTGATGGAGTTGAGGCTTGTGAAGCGGGATTTTTTTTTTGCCCCCGATCGTCAGAAAACTGCTTGAGGGCATTTACAAATTGAGGTTTATTTACCGGCTTTTCCTTGGGGGCCGTCACCTGTTTCTGAGGTGAAGCAGCAGGATTTGTTTTTTGTCCGCTGAGCAGTTGATCAAGGCTTGGAAAGCCTGGATCTAAACACCACTCCAAGCAGTAATTCTCAAAAACAAAACGGTCAAGGTCAGAGCCATCGAGGTCTTGCCGACACTTGATGAATGTACGGAAGATACGATTCAGTTCAAACTGCTTTAATGATGAGCTTATTTTACTCAGCCGCTGATATTCATCCTCACCAATCCCTAAAAACTCTGCACTGAGAGCATTCTGCTCAAGGCTGCTGCAAAGAAAGCCATGGCGAGCGTAGCGCGCAAGCTCCTCAACTGCTTCAGTAAAATCCCAACCTGCTTGGTCCATCGTGGCAATTGCCTCGACACACTCCTTGCCATCCTTTCTGGCAAGGTGTTCAAGAAGATCGATGATTGCATCGCCTGATATCGAAGAAATAATCTTCGCCAGTCCTGCCTTATTGAGCTTTCCTTCGCCTAGAGCGATAGCTTGATCAAGGAAGGTCAAAGCATCGCGCATAGAGCCATGCCCTTCTCTAGCGACGGCAGACAGAGCGTCTTCCTCGAAATCAACCTGCTCCAAAGTGAGGATTTCTCTAATTCTCTTAACCGTTAGGGCTATGCTGAGTTTTTGTAGGTAGAAGGTTTGGCAGCGACCAATGATGGTTTGCGGCACTTTTTGTAATTCGGTGGTCGCAAAAATAAAAACAACATGGTGAGGAGGTTCTTCTAGTGTCTTCAACAACGCGTTGAAGGCGCTGATAGAGAGCATATGAACTTCATCGATGATATAGACTTTGTACTTAGAGCGATGTGGGACGTAACTAACTGTTTCCTTTAAGGCTCGGACCTCATCAACTCCGTTGTGTGAGGCGCCATCTATCTCTAAGACGTCCTCATGGTAACCGCTTGCAATGGCGCTGCAGCTGTCACACAGATCGCAGGGTTCTCCCGCATTTCTTTGCTCGCAGTTCAGTGCTTTGGCGTACAAACGAGCGGTTGTAGTTTTACCGATTCCTCGGACGCCTGAAAAAATAACACCAGCTGGCTCTCGACCAATCTTGATGGCATTACATAAAGCTTGAGTTACGGCTTCTTGTCCAATTAGGTCGCTAAATTTGCGGGGACGGTATTTACGAGCTAGGGGTTGATAAGACAAGGATTGTCTCCAATATAATAAAAGCACACAGTGATAGCTAGATGACCCAGGTACCTGACTGTTCCACTACCGTTGCTGCCTTCCGGCCCTGGCGGGGTTCACGGGCAGCCACCACTTGGGATCTAGCTATCACTGTGTGCTTTGCATAAAGCACTTGTCACCTTCTACAATAAAACTTTTAAAAAGAAAACAGACATCTTCTATTCTAACCTCGCACATCTGTATCTAATTAATATGAGGAGGTATTTTAAGGATAGTGTTTATGGCCGATTCAAGGTTTCTTCTTTATAGACGCCTGTAATAGGTCTCCAAAGGATCCCTGTGACTTACTTTCCCCTACTTGCAGTGCATCTTGTTGGGCTAGATATTGTTTATAATCATCGGCATCATTTTCCTGACCTTTTAAGGATTGTAGGGTCAGGGTTATTCTCTTTTTACCTTTGTTTACCTCTTGAACGAGAACCTTTAGTTCATTTGGTGGACAGCATTTTTTTCTGTAGGAATCTCCGTGTGCAGCCTTGAGGGCAAAAGTGGGCACGGTACCCGTAAGACCTTCGGCTAATTCAACAACAGCTCCAAAGCTTTTTAATTCCACTACCCGGGCATCAAGTTCCATTCCAAGCTGAAATCGTTCTTCCACTCCTAACCAAGGATCATCCTCAATTGCCTTCATTGACAATGAGATCCTCTTCTTTAGTGGATTTAGTTCTAGAAGCCTTACTAAGACTTGGTCACCAACTTTCAGAATCTCTTTAGGGTGATGGATACGCTTGAGCCAGGACATTTCTGAAAGGTGAATCAGTCCGTCGACTCCCTCTTTGAGCTCTACAAAAGCTCCAAAGTCTGCAAGACGAATGACCTGGCCTCGGTATGACTCGCCCATTTTAAAGTGATCTTCAATACTATCCCAAGGATTAGTCAGCAATGCTTTGATACTGAGTCCAATACGAGGTTTCTTACCAGATTCATCTATGTTTAAGATCTTAGCTTTTACTTTTTGGCCAATTTTCAGAACTTCCGAAGCATGACTAGGGTGTCCAAAGCTAAGTTCAGAAATATGTGCCATGCCAGTGACTCCGCCAAGGTCGATCATGGCACCAAAATCTTTTAGATCTGCAACTTTGCCGTCAACAGAAGTGCCTTTGCTGAGGCATTCTTTGAGGCTTATCATTGCAGTCTTTGCTTGCTCATCAAGAAGTAAAGATCGGGACACCACAAGATCGCGGCCAATTTTTTGAATGCGAAAGTCCAGTTCCTTTCCCACATATTCTTCTGGATTTTCAACAAAACGGTTGTCTATATGGGAAACTGGGCAAAAGGCTTTCCGTCCCATGATAAAGACTTCGTAACCACCTTTCTGAGTGGCAGTAACTTTGCCTTTGACTGGGACCTTACTTTCGTAGGCAGCTTCGACAGCATGCTTTTTTGCAATACTATGAGACATGGAGTTGCTGAGGACAATTTCGCCATCAATGATGGAAACGACGAAAGCAGAAACCTCATCTCCCACAATACTATTGAGCTGACCTTGCTCATCAAATAAGTCTTGCTTAGCAATGACTGCTGAAGATTTACCCCCAATTTCAAGCATAATGTCGTCAGAATCTTTGCCAATATAGCTGATTTTGGCGATTACTTTATCGCCAACAGCAGGGGGCTCGAAATCTATGTCATCGGTAGATTCATTTGCGAGCATTTTTTGAAATTCGTCAGAATTATTTTCATTATGCTCTTTCGAAGCTTCGTCGAAGCCGGTGTCCTGGTCCTCCCATTGGACCTCAAACTTTTTATCTGTCAATTTTTATCATCTCCTTTTTATTGAGCTCAATAAAGACTTCTTACCTCTCTTGTGACCTTAACATAATATGGGACCTCGGAAGATTTCAACGATAAGAGCTTATATCTTAGAGGCCCTTTCCACAGAATATGCTCTGATGTTTTTAATAGTCTGCTTAGATATATTTAAAGCAGGCATTGAAGAGCTAGGTGTCCAAGCTCTAGGGTTTTTGAGGTACTTCTCTATCCATGCGAGGTCCCTAACACTTAGCATTTGGAATAAATCACGAGACCCAGGCGCTCCATGAGGGTTGTCCTTATTAAGTGTGTGACAAGTCAAACAATAAGTCTTGTAACTCTCGAAACCAAGCCAAATAGGGTCTTTTTTGCTGAGATTTTTATTCGGTACTAACTTTTCGTCCAGCTGAGAGGATTCTAAAAGGGTAATTTTTACAATTTGATAAGGCCAATTTTGAGTTGAACCCTCCTGTTGGAGGTTTGGAAATTTGACTAGATCCCACACCAGATATAAAGGACCTAAATTCTGAATCTTTCCTTGTTGGTATTCATCGGCAAAACTGAATTCGCGTTTGCCTACAATCCCAAAAGCTAATAAAGGTTCATACTTATTTATGAGAGAAGTTTCGATTTTCACTTTGTAACCATCAGATGCCTCCAATACCACTTGGTGACTTTGTACCCATTTCTTTCCAAAAAATTTCTCAAGTAGTTTGGGTAAGTACACTCCCTCAAATTCTATCGGAGCCTTAGTAACATGAGGATCTTTAATAAATTGATTGGCATAGATTCCTTTTAGCTCCCGAAGCTGGGAAATAGCTAAGCTGTGCTTCTCTTGTTTTGACTCAAGTATAATGCTACTAGCAAAGAGATGATTCATACCTAGTAGCAAAAGAATTGTGGTTGTGACGAAGGTTTTAAGCATAGTGATTCCAACAAGCCTAAGGAATTTGGTTGATATAGTTAATAATATGCCAACAATATTCCTCGGATAAGATTTCTTTATTTTGAGGCATAGGGCCTCGACCCATGTATATCTGCGAAAAAAGATAACTGTCAGGTTTTTTTCTGGACACCTTAAGGTTGGCAGGATCCTTTTTTAAACTGGCTGCTTTAGGGCCATTGCCTTCGCCACTCTGGCCATGACAAGCTTGACAATGGTTTTTAAACAATCCTGAGCCTTTAGCAACGGATTTTTTCGTGGATTCGATCGGATTTTTTTTTTCAGGAGCTCTGGGCTGGTGCCAGCCTTCCATAGAATGCTGATAATGTTGGAAGATAGCGGAGTGCGGACTTGCAATGCATGCATTGATGATTCCGGCAGCTATTATCGATAAAATGTACGAGCGATACAATTCGTATCTCCTTAACTTGCTTCAATCTTCTTAAAAATATACCTCAAACTAGAATATTTCATCCAAAACATCCTGTGAATTGAGCTTATATAAGCACCATTGTTTAATGCAAGAAACTTTTTTTGTTAGGGGTATGTAGGTTTCTCTTATTTTAGTAGTAACTTTGTTTTCTTCGAAAGGTTGATTTGCCAACAAAAAATCACCACTCGCTAAATGAGATTTTTTTAACTGCCAGGTGCGCCAATCGGGTACCGAAAAGCTTTTATTTTTTTTGTATTTTACAGGAATATGAGCAGTTAAATTGGCCCAAAATTGAGTATTGACTCCTTCTTTTCTAAGGGTGTAAAACATCGGCAAAAAATGATATACCCCTGTATAAGCTGCAACGTAAGGAGAGTAGTGGTCTGTAATCACAGAAACCAAGACCTTATTATCTGGAATTGTATCTATCAATTCCAAAGCAGCATCAGCTTTCATCTTAAACCTAGCCTTACCGTAGTAGCTAAATATCGTATTTAGGAGCAAAAATGCTATGATTATTTTTTGTTGTTGACGGTTTTTTAGCAACTTACTTGGGAAACTGGCATAAACCAAAAATGCTGCAATAGCAAATAGTCTTAGATCAATAAAAGTAAAGTCAGTTGGCCACCCCACAGCCCAAGGACAGAGAAATGAAATTGCAATTAAGTATAAACTAGCTTTAAATCCGGGATTGGAACTTGATATTCCAAATTTTTGACTAGCTAACTTGTTTAAAAAATAGATACTTACCAAAGCTAGTATCGTTAGAGGAAGTAAGAGAAAAGTAGGGTGTGACTCAAGAAAGCTCCAAATAAAATGATTAAGTGAGGCAAGTGATCCATACCATCTAATTTGAAAGAGTTCTTGAAAAACTTGAAGGCCTGGATAATTGAATTTATATTCAGACTCCAGCTCCCAAATAGATTGCTTATGCAGTCCTAATCCCATCAATGACGATAAAGAGAGGAAATAGGCGAAAGCTGCGCAGCTTAAAATTACAAAGTCCTTCTTTCTTGTAGCTAAATAGTAGCAAAAACTAACTATGATTAAACTAATTAGGGTGAACCCATGAAAGAAACCACATGCAATAATACTCCCTATAATCCCAGATATTTTTAAAAATTTTTCCTTGAAAGATTTTATGCCGTTTGTTGCTATATCAAAGCATAGGCCAATGCCTACAATCATAAATGGGATTCCAAGAATATAGGGAATGAATCCCATCATAAGAGGTGGTGAGAAGAATACTATGGAAAAAAAACTCAAACGGACTTTATTTTCGGCCGTTTCATTGGGAAACTGCGTAGATGTGAAATATCGAAATGCAAAAAATAATACCAATGCATACATTGAGAGTAAAATATTGAAGGCAAGCTCTAAATTTACAAGGGTTCCTAACATTGCTAGTAAATGATGCATGCTGTGGTAATTTACAAACCCTGTGCTTAGCATATAGTATTCTTGATAAAGTGGATTTTGAGCATAATCGCGAATAACTTTTGCGATTGCTAGGTGCTGAGGGTAGTCCTGAAAAGGAAAAGGAGATCCGGTCCAGATATAGATTAGTACTAAACTCAAGATGGATAATGGAAAAAAATTGAGAATTTTATCAAAGCTGGGTAGGTAGTTTCGTGTCATTCTGATCCTTTGATTAGCTATGTGAAACCAAAACATAGCAACACTTTATCACTATACCTGAATTGAGAATAAACTGGTAGATACCTATATTTCTTCGTAGTTCTAGTTGCAAAATTTTTATCAATAGGTTTTGTCGATAGACTCTCATCAATTGTTCTAATGAGGGTCTTCAAGGCAATAATTAAATAATCTTGTAACCCATTTCTGAAATAGTACTTTTTACGCTAGCAATGTAAATGATATTGGTTTATTGGCTCGGATTTGATAAAAAGGCAAGTAGCAATAAATTAATGATTCTAGGCTAGTACTTATCAGGATGGAAAAACTTAAAAAATCATTAAAATACTTGGAACTATGTTCCGATAAGCTATCAAAATCACCAAGGTTATGATACCTAAGTCGGTTAGCTTAAACTGAGTATGTTTGGATGTTTCGTCCGACCACAAATGATTGTTTGCGTTTTAAATGACTATTTGGCTTTACACCAATACTAGGAAAAGGTTCTTGAAATGTTTGATATAAACGATGAAAAAATCATAGAAAAAGCTGCTAAGCTTTTGCGAGAGTATGCCCCACCTTTTAAGAAGTTCGGTAGCTCGGCTGTGATGCTTTCGGCTTCAGAGATAGCTGATCACCTTATGATGAATAGCAATCTATCAAAAAAACATTATAAAGATCGCATTTGTGGTATTTTGCGAAAACAGGATAATTTTTCAATTACTGTAGATGACTTTTTCTTGATTGCCTGGGTTACTGGTTTGCCTTTAGTTCAAGTATTTTCTCATATCACATCGTTGTCGGATGAGTTGAGTTTAGAACTTTTAAGACGAGTAGATAAGAAGAAACATCTTCACTTTTTTGAAAATGCAGTTAATCTGCTTGCAGCAGATCGTGCTAGAGTAGACTTTCGCCAAATTTAAATTTAATTATTCCACACTAATTTTAGAAAAAATTTTCCGGTGAAATCATCTATTGAATCAAAGAGGCTTGGGTGTTAGTGGCCAAGATTTGACATCACTTGACCCATCGTTAGTATATTCGCCTGATACAGTGATAATTCCATCTGCAGAAAGAGTGAATTTGAAAACGAAATCTCCTTCATATTGGGAATCTGGTAGGTGCTCAATCCATCGACCTTCTATTGACATGGTTTCAGGAAAGAATGTACCAGCAACATCTCCGACTATGTCTCCATCTACCCATGAGCCTAGAACTCCATTGTTCACGTCGATTGCCAGAGTTAAATCACCATATTCTGAACTTTCATAAACACGGGAAAGTTTTTCGTGTATGCTGAGGCTTGTATCCATGCTTAATAACTCTGAAGTTTGGATGTGGGTTTCAGCTATTCCATTGGCATTCATGTATTGTGTGCTGGCTTCAGCTTTTATATTCGTGATACTTTCTAATAGTTTGATCCTAACATTCCAATGTTCTTGGTTCTCAATTTCTTGAACTTCATATAAATTTTCTTCAACAGGTTCCCCTGTTCCATGGTAAAGCTGCCAATTGTAAGATTCGGCTTTGGAATTATTTAACATGCAATAAAGAGTATCTGGTTCACCACTATGGCAGGTAAGTGCAGCTCCATTAACTAAAATAGGTTCGAGTACATCTTCGCCTTCTTCGATTTCGGATCCTTGGTCCATATCCATATTCTTGCTAGGCTCGGAAACCTCTGTTGGATTTTTTGTGGACTCCTTTGAAGCTAATATCTCCCGAGTATCGCTTTTTGGGGCCAATATCTCCTGAGTTACCCGTTTTGATTTTAATATCACCGGAGCTTCTGCAGAAAACTCACCACGCTTTTCTTCAGTATTGATCCCATTGTCGGCAGCTTGTTGCTCAGGGTGCATCAACGTTTTATCACCACAAGCGGAGAATATTAGATATGTAGCTGCAAATATAACACTTTTCATCTCTGTACTCTCATACACTGACCATAACAGTTTTTGTACCTATAAGACACGATCGGAAAAATAGCGATAAATTTAAGCGAGAAATATAAATAGTTAGAATGATAAGAAAAGCTGTTGATATTTTAATCATACCTTCAGATTTCGTATATATTCTGGAGATCTATAAGAAAGGTTTCATCTTCAATGTTTGCTCTAGTATCCCATATAGTTGGGTTTCAATTCAAAATTCTAGTGATCGGAATCGGGAAATTTAGATCTTTATTAATCTAAATTTTGGCCTGCAAGAGTTCATAAAATTCTATAAAACCATTTGATGGATCAGAGCCTTCATTAAGCTGGCTAACGAAAACAAAAAAACAAGTTTTCAGATTATTTCCTTGGCTACTTTTTGTTCTAGCTATCCTAGTATCGAGCGAATCTAAGAAACTTACGAGGCTTTCGGAAGTTTCGAGCTTATTCAATAAATTTTTAATTCTAAATGCTGATGCTTTGCTCTCTTTTTCGAACCAGGATTCCTGAATAGGATGCTCATAAACAGTGATGTCGTTAAATACAGTTTTTATCTCGAAAATCTCCTTGTCACTCAGTTCTTCGTGATTTAAGAGCTCAAAGAGCAGACACATAGTTAAAACAAGTTGTTTTTGTTGGTACTGAGGTAGGGATAGCAGATAGTTGCCAATTTTATGATCTTGATTAGCAAAATGATTTAGAATCATTGTAGAAGAACTTAAATGCCAATCAACAGTTGAAACTCCTGGTATAGGCCGATTTAGGCACTTGGTAAAATTCTCATCAGCATTCCAGCAGCTAGTCTACCGAAGATGTGCAAAGATAATCCTTGAGTTGACCTAACTTTACTTGCCATTT
>JBGCDR010000219.1:0-5029 GCA_045105515.1 Oligoflexales bacterium | reverse complement strand
TTGCGCGCATGGGCACCCCCAAGATCTTTTGATTTTCCGACAATTATAGCCTTTTTAGAGAAACTGGGGAAATTCGCTAAAGATTATAGTGCTCTAAGCCTTACACACAAAAGCGGCGGTGTGTTTCCAATCAGGCACTATCTATGCGGTACTCTTCATTGTCATCATTCACAGCTTCAATGAAATATCTTTCTGCAAGGAGCAGAAAATTTTCTCGGATAGAATATTTATTAAGCGCTAAGGGCAAAAAGCAAGATGCAATGCAGATTGACTGAATACTCGGAGCAAAGTTGGTGAAGGTATCTAAGGGTAGCTTTTGTCCATCGTAGCTATATAAGCTTCCAGATTCATCTCCATGGAGAAAAATTATAGCGTGAGCTAGATCGGTGGAATCGGCTAGTTCGGTGAAAAGCTGTTCTAGGTTGAGAATCTTTAGCTCCCAATGATAATTTGTCTTACCACTGGCGATTGCATTTTGAATTTGGGCTTTCAAAAGATGCTTGCCGAAACGAAATTTGTGAAATGACCATTGGTCTTTAGCATTAAGCAAACGATTATCAAAATAAAAAAGCTCTTGTAAAAAACTCGGAAAGCTATTGCTTATAATAAATATCTTATATTTTCCGGTGATTGATTCATCTGAATTGATGGTATGAAATATAGATCTCGAATCGTAGGTTTTTATATGTTGTTCAATTGGAAAAACAAAGCAGCTTGAACTATCTTGCTTTTCCCTCTTTTGCTCTTTTTCAGCTGCGTATGCTAAGGTACCAATTTCCAATCCAACAGCAAGAAAGAAAATACAAGATAGTACTGAATTAATGCTAGCTAGTTTATGCCAGAGCAAAAGAAAGTTCCTCTGAATGAAGGCTTTAATAGCTAAGAATTGAAAAAATTTGTTTAGTTTGTTCCTGAGTGTAGGAATGTCTTGATTGTGCTAAAATATCTTCCAAGATATTTTTTGGTAATTTGACATCCAATGCCCATTCATCATCATTATCTGTTTTCTTCAGTATTTCTATTTTGCCTTTTTTTGGATCTACTTCTTTTTCGGACCATAAATCTAGTACTCGTATGAACTTGTCCAAGATAGTGCTCTTATCCTCTTTTTTCAAAAAATGAATGTGCTGTAATGCATGGTCTAAATCTTCTTCAGCTTGGGAAGACGTCGCATAATCAATATGTGATTGGTCTTTGATTTGCTTATATCCATCAATTTTTGAGGTTATCGAGCAAGCATGAGGAGTGCAACAACACTCACAGCATCTTTGTTGGCAGCATGCACAGCAAAGTGCTTTTGTTGTAGAAGCTCCAGCAAAGCATGCACCATATACTCCAGCTCCAATTAATGCCCCTCCAACAATAAATGCAGAGGTGCAAGCGGCACAAACCGAAAGGCCATCCATATTTTCGGCGTTTGCTATTACGGAACTTTCTAAACCTGCAATTGCAAATGATCCAAATACAATAGCCGAGCTTTTTTGCGCTACTCCACCAGTTACTAAGCTGATAATTAGTGCTGCAAAGATCATAAACTTGTGATTTGCTCGAATAAAACTGTGACTGAAATTTAGGGTATTTAGCATAGTATCTCCAATCGTTATATACCAATGCTGAAAGTACATATATCTATATGGCTTTTATTTCCACGGGTTTTTGCGCGGCGGTATAGCTCAATTTTTGAGCAGAGAAGGGAAACTTTCCTATCTTTGTGAGTTTTTAACTTGCTATTTTTTTAGCTTGACGAGTCGATGGGCGTACGGGAAATAGTAAAATTACATCGGCACCTTTTATGACACTTGCTTCTAATCGGTTGCTAACTTGAATATCACCAGACATTTTCTCCATTAAGGCTTTTGCTATTGGCATTCCAAAACCTGTACCAGCTTCGTTTAGAGTCCCATTTTGACTCGTCGCATGGTGGGGAGAAAAAATGTGTTCAATAATATTAGGGTTAATTCCAGTACCGAAGTCTGAGATTACAACTTTAATATTCTGATCTACAAGTCCTGTAGAAATATGAATTTCACTCGAATTTGACGAGTACTTAATTGCATTTGAAATGATGTTGTTGATGATCTGGAAAAAAATGGCATTGCGGTCACCTTCAATACAGATGTTTTCAGGTAGATCATTTAGGTATTTTATCCTGATTTGTTTTTCTTCTAGTCGGTCTTTGAATGTAAAATCAATATGTTCAAGTATTTCGCTGAATTTAATGTTCTCTTCTTTGAGCATGAGCTTATTATCTTTATGAGCCATCCAATATCTGACAGTCTCCACAATCTTAAAAGCTTGGTTTAGTGATTTCTCCATCCTTTCTAAACCGTATTCAAGAGTTATTTTTTTCCTCCGAATTCTGACAATTTGTCCAGATGCAATCGTAAGTGAGTTGCATATGTCATGAGAGAGAATCCTTATAAAATATTCAATCATATCTTTTTTGTCATTCAGCTGCTTGATGATTTTTTCAAGATTTTCTGCAGTACTATCTACTTGTCTCCCTAATCTGCCAATCTCATCATGGGACATTTCATTGGTTCTAACAGTGAAATCATTATTCCCTATAGCTGTTACTGTGCTAAGTAATTTTTTAATTCTTCTATTGACCAGAGTTATAAATAACAAATTTAGAAGAATAGCGGTAGTTAGAACTAGAAAAACGGTATTTTTAACAGAATTGACAAATTTTGCATCAAGTTTATTGTTTAGAGGCTTCAAAGAATAAATGAGCTTGATATATCCTATTCTGACATTATCACGAGATTCAGAAAAGATATCTTGCTTATAAATGCGAATTTCTTTTTCTTTGAACTGATTCAGATCAGTTAAACTTGTAACAGCTTCATTATCACTGTCGAAATAAACAGCATCAATGATATTCGGGTCAAGCCTAGCCTCTTCAATAAATGATTCAAGTGTTGGTATATCAAATTCTCCTAAGGGGACCGTGCCTATTTTAGCTAACAATGAGATCAGCTGATAAGCTTTTTCATCAATTGATTTTTCAAGCTCTCCCTTTAAATTTTTATAGCTAAAATAGCTTCCGGTTATGTTAATTAAGGAGATTAGTCCAACCGTCACAATTATGAATTTTATCTGCAAACTGTTGATTTTATTAAATTTCATTATTTTGTAGTTTCCAAATTTTTTGCTGGAATAAAATCAAAATCCGAGATTTTTTTTTGAAATTCAGTAGATAATAAAAACTCTACAAACTCCTTATTTACACCGGTAGGTTCGCCCTTTGAGACAATATTTAAGGGACGAATTAGGGGGTAAGATCTATTACGTAAATTTTCCAAACTTGGTTGAATACCGTTTATGGAAGGCATTTTTACCCTTTCATCTCCATATTTGAGAATATGACCTAGTGAAGCTATGCCAATAGCATCTGTATTGCTTCTTCGTGCCATCAGGTGAATAATTTTTCTGTTTGACTTATAACCCTTAAAATTTAGGATTTCTTTTTCATAATAATCTACCAAATTCAAAAAGCTTGTGAGAGTCCCATGATTGTTATTTGGACCCAATATCTTTATAGGTTTATCGGTGCCACCAAGATCTTTCCAATTTTTAATTTTTCCTGATAAAACATCTTTAATTTGCCCGATATTTAGATTTTTTATTGGATTTTTAAGATGTAAAATTATGCCTATACCATCTAGAGCTATCGTGTATCCCTTAGCCCCAGCATCTAGCTCTGAATCATTGAGAATTCTTGATACCATACCCATTCCATTGCCATTTAAGGCATACTCTATGCCAAAATTAGATCCCCCACCCTTAACAATAACAATTTTACTTACCTCCTCTTTTCTGTTTTTGTTGGCAAATAGTTTACTGGCTTCTTTGACTAATGGATGAATAGTTGAAGAACCTATTAACTTAGTTTTTTGGGTTTCTTTAGCAAAAATATTAGTGTTGGAAAAATAAAGTAAATTTACTAATAATATTAACGCATAACTATAATTCATAATTCTTAAACTCAAGTTTTTAAGGTCTACATCTAATTTTCGGAATCTGGCAAATATTCTTGAAACCTTCCTTGGCTTAATGGTATTTTTAAACCTTTCTTTTACATTAGAGTTTTGTATCCTAAGCGTGAAGATTTACAAATATTTATTTAACAATTTAATATAAATTGACGAAAAGGTGCCTACGGGAGTACATCGCTTATGAATGAAAATATGAGCTTTGACATAATTTGGAAGGCATTTAATCGTCCTTATGAGGGAATTCGTCCAGAAATCTTAATTGATGTCGGAAGCAGCAGCAAAAGGAGCGAGTTAGTTTCGGAGATTTTAAAGTCAGCTAAACCAAACCTTCAGGTAAATCTGCTTTGGGGAAGCCTCGGAGGCCAAAAAATAGATTGCTCAAATTTTTCAAAGGCAGAATTAACAAAATTTCTTGACGAAGGGCATTATATAATGCTTAATGAATTTTTAGAGATACCAAATATTGGCATGAGCATCTGGAAGAACTCCGTTTCCATGCATTTTAAGTCAGGCAAGCACTGGAGAATAGAAGCTGTACACAAATTCTTGAATTATCTGAAAGAAGTGTTAGCAAAATACTCTCCAGTCAAAGTTGTGATAGATGATAAAGCGAAGTTTTTTACTGATCATGAGATAGTTCAAATCTATGCTTCAATTAAAGGGCAAATACCCCATATAAAATGATTAGACGGAGATGTATTGACCACTTTTTTAGGCGGCTTTTTTCAGTCTATTAATTGGTAGAGATAGTTCAAATATAGTACCTTTACCTGATTCTGTCTTTACCTCAATTTTTCCACCTTCTGCTTCCAGAAAAGATTTTACCGCATCCATACCTACACCTCTTCCAGACAATTCTGATAGCTCTTCTGCTGTTGATAAACCAGATTCGTAAATAGTGTCTGGTCGGAAACTAAATTCTTGCCTTTGCAACTCAGTTTTTTTTATCGCGGTTGAAATTAATTTTAAAAAATCTTCTTATTTTCCAGTGATAAGTGAAAAATACCATATTTTCGGCAATTAAATATCTT
>JBGCDR010000218.1:0-10422 GCA_045105515.1 Oligoflexales bacterium | reverse complement strand
GAAGATATTTAATTGCCGAAAATATGGTATTTTTCACTTATCACTGGAAAATAAGAAGATTTTTTAAAATTAATTTCAACCGCGATAAAAAAAACTGAGTTGCAAAGGCAAGAATTTAGTTTCCGACCAGACACTATATAGGAAAGAATATGGTAGCTTTATAAAGTATGAGGAGTATTGATGAAAGCGCTGGAGTTTATCCACCATTCTTATAAGTTTAAAGGGAGAGTTCAGGGAGTTGGTTTTCGTTTTACCAGCGTTCAAATTGCGAAAGAACATGCGGTAGCTGGATTTGTGCGGAATGAACCTGATGGTTCTGTATGGCTTGAGGTGGAAGGGAAGCGCTCTGAAATAGAGGCATTTATAAGTAAATTGAAAACACAGATGTCGGAAAATATTGTTTCCATTGAGGTGAGTGAAAATAAGCTAAAAGGCTTTGATGAATTTGTTGTAGAACGATGAATGCTTAATTTTAAATAGAATACACCCTACCTTCTCTTACATCCTTCTTGAAAGGGATTTTCACTTATGGGTAGTTTATGAAGTTATTTATTCTATATCTATATTTTGTATTGGCGAGCTCAAGTTATGCAGAAACAGGACAGCGAGACTGTTTTACCAAACATCTTAGAGAAGCGATTGATCTAAATAAAGACAGGCGTGAATTGTATGCACAGCAGTCAGGAGGTACATCTAGGAAGGTTTCAAATACACTTATTTGGTTTGAGCGTTTGACATGGGTCAGTGCTAAGTGGTTTGATTGGCGGGCAAAATTATGGCAAGAACAAGGGGTTCCATTGATGTGCTCTGAATTTGTTTCCATGGCTCTAAGCCCGAGTCTGTCTGATTCCTTGGTTCCACATGGTGATCCAAAACAGAGTTTAGATACATACGGTTTGATTAGTTCGCTTAATGCTAATCTTAGCAACAGTTATTCAGAATTATTAAATACGGTAATCCTCGCAATAAGAGAGATAGAATCAGAGCCTCACTATCATTGTATGCAGCGACATTTGCTCGAGTCTATAGGCCGCTCTGCAAAGCTCGCTCCAGTCTATGAAAAAATGTCTTTAGAAAAGGGGATAAAAGCCCCGACTTTCCTTATAAAGAAGTTTCTAAGGCTACAAATCTGGGGAATAAAGCTTGGTAAATACTTAGATTCCATGGCCCAACCATTGCAAAAGCAGGGACTGGGAATCATTTGCGATGATGTTCCCAGAATACCCTTAGATTTTGGGATAGAGCCACCTTTAGTTCTGACTTTAACACTGCCAAGCTCCGATAGGGGTATAGGGGATTGAAAATGAAGCCATCATTTATGAGTACCTTCCCTAAGCAGCTCAAGCATAAGCTGTGCTAATTCTAAAGGGAGTTCTTCCACTTTTGGAACATATACAGAGCGGTCATAGGTTTCAGCAACGTACGATGTCCCCTGGCCAATACCTATACCAATTACCCAATACCCTTCCTCTTGCATTTGTTTTACATATTCTTTTTGCCTGTTGTTTCCTGAACCGTCAGTCATAAAGAGAATTATTTTCTTTTCTGCTTCAGAATCTGATTCTGTGAACATTTCTACCGCTTTTTCCAGAGCGGCAAAATCATCGGTTCCACCACTGGCATCAGCATCCACGAGGGCCTGCTCCCAGTTATGTTCTTTCTCAGATTTTTGGAGTTCTTTGAGCAGGTCCACACTATTTGAAAAGGTTAGGAGACCCCAAGGAAACTTGAGCTCATTCGCCATCTCCGCTACTACTACCACAGCATCCTTAGCGTAAGTTATGCATTCTCCACTCATGCTTCCAGAAGTATCGAGACAAATGACAAGCTCTACACTTTTTTCCTCGGGATGATTTTTTCTTAAGAAAATTTTGTCGTCTTTGTGACCGGTTGCTTGGGATCGAGCCTTTGATTCAATGGCTTTTTGGAGATTATAGATGCCTGAACGGTAGTCTCCTTCTAATTGGGGTTCAGAGTCATCTTCGAATATATGACGAACCTCTTCACTTAACTCGTCAATTAACTGCTTATTGCGCATTTTAAGGGATTCGTAAGAGTCTGGGATATTTTGCATGTTATTGCGGCGTTTGAATTCTTCGATCATTTCCATGAGTTTTTGATGGTTATCTGCGTGTTGCTGATAGCCTTCTTCATTACCGCCAGCACCTTCATCAGAATCTACAATAGAAATGGAGTCAGTGTTGATTCTTTCACCATCGCTTGCTGAACTTTGTCCATCACCTGGCTGCCCATCTCCCTCACCTGGCTGCCCATCTCCCTCACCTGGCTGCCCATCTCCCTCACCTGGCTGCCCATCACCCTCACCTGGCTGTCCATCACCCTCACCTGGCTGCCCATCTCCCTCACCTGGCTGCCCATCACCCTCACCTGGCTGTCCATCACCCTCACCCGCTTGTTCGCTATTGTCACTGTCTTGTCCCTCACCAGCCTGGGTATCCTCGGGCTGGTCTCCATCTGATGGACTAGCAGGTTGATTGCTACTTTCTGCCTGTGTTGGCTTATTTTCTGACTGACTATTTTGTTGAGGATTTTCAAGGTTATTGGGATCCGCCTCTCCAAGTTTGCTCTCTAACTCTCTTGCGAGATCTTCAATTTGTCTTTGTTGCTCAGAGCTAAGTTGATCCCATTGTTGCTGTAATTCCTTAGCAATTTCTCCCAAATCCTGATTTTGCTCATTGTTAGCTACCTGCCCAGGTGAATTAGAACCTTGAGAGCTTCTCTCGCTTGGGCTTCCATCACTGGGACTTCCACCACTAGGACTTCCACCACTAGGGCTTCCATCACTAGGGCTTCCATCACTAGGGCTTCCATCACTGGGACTTCCACCACTAGGACTTCCACCACTAGGGCTTCCATCACTAGGGCTTCCATCACTGGGACTTCCACCACTAGGACTTCCATCATTAGGGCTTCCATCATTAGGGCTTCCATCACTAGGGCTTCCATCACTGGGACTTCCATCACTGGGACTTCCATCACTGGGACTTCCATCACTGGGACTTCCATCACTAGGACTTCCATCACCAGGGCTTCCATCACTAGGGTTGCTATTAGCCGAATTCTGCTCAGGCTTTTGTTGTGATTCTGACTCTAGTAGGCTTTGGAAAACTGGCCATATCTTATTTTTGATGATTTCATAGCTTGTTTCCGAGCTGGAGATGATTTGTTCAGGTGATAGACCTTTTATTAACATCTCCCTAGGATCTATGGGAAGTTCGGTAGCTTCTTCAACGTAACTTCTAACTTGCTGAAGTGCATTTTTAACTCGTGGAGATTGAGCCCATCGTGTATTTTTTTGACCGAAACTTTGATCAATGAGTCCAAGGCAAAACTGCTTATGAGGCGGCTCATTTGCTTGTGGCACTTGATTGGCCGCAGCCTGAAACTGTCTGAAAGCAAGGAATGCTAGAGGATGATAGCCAAGGTGGCGACCTGACATATATCGATTAATTCTGATTTGCTCAATAGTATTGAAAAGAAGTTTAAAAGCTGGGTTGTGAGCTACCTCAGGAGGATAGCTAGTGTATTGACGATGACCGGATTCGCGAGCGATGAGAGCAATTGCTGCTTCCTCCGAAATGGAGTCCAAATCTGCTCGGGGAAAAACAAGAGTATTTGTGTCTGATTTATATGCCCAAGAATCGCCAGATTCTAAGCTTAGGGTTTTGTCTCCGGTAAGAGTTTTTGCAAGACTTTCCAACCTATTAAGCTTTTTCCTAAGCTCTTCATCTGTTAGTTCATGGGCGAAATTATCTGATCTAGCATCTCCAAATAGAGGTATATGAGATTCTTTAAAAGAAAAAATGCTCAGCACTTGATTTTTTTCTGAATGTTGGAATGATGGCGTAGTACTTCTGTCTACTGTTATAGGGTTTACAAACCGATTCATAAGCTTTGGGTTAGGACCCATGAATCCGCTGACTAAGTGAAGACCTAAGCTCAGTAAAGTTAATTTCATCTGCAAAGCTCCTTGACTTTAGTCCTGACTTTTTCCTTATCCTCTTCGCTTTCAAATACGGACTCGTAAACTAGTTCAGCAGCTAGTTTAAACCCATCTACAACATCACCTTGTTCACCGGTTAAGACTCTTAAACTTTTCACAGCATTTCTTAATTGCCTGATGGAGAAAATATATTTATTTTTGATCAATTGATCGCCCAGTTCTCTGGCTTCAATCTGTTCTTTGACCCAAAAGTGCAGGTCAACAAGTCGTCTAACGATCCCTTGGCTAACACCCTTTTTCTTTGCGATAATAGAGAAAATAATTTGGTATTCCTCTTTATTTTCTAAATTAGGAACGAACTGTACTGAGAGACGACTTTGCATTGCCTTTGAAAGGCGTTTTCTTCCTGCGTAACTTGGGGGGTTAAATGCTGCAATAAATCGGAAATCATCGGCGAAAGTGACTTTTTCTCCGCCACCTTTTTCGGATAAAAACAGAGTGCGATCCTTATCTAATAATGAGTTTAAGCGTTCTTGAACAGCATCATTCGCCTGGTTGAACTCATCTGCTAAAAAAACTCCAGGAGAATCACCTTTACCTTGTTCTTCAGAAAGCCCAGCTCTCACAAGTAAGCCATTTTGCCAACCATTGGGTGTGTACATACCGATGAGTTCCATATTGTCCGATTTCGCAGAAAAAACTTGTCGATAGAATGGCTGACCTCGCAATGCTGCATAGTATTCAGCAAGGATAGTTTTGCCGCTTGCTCGTTCCCCTACAAGTGCAACATGTTCTCCGAGTTCAAGAGCTTTAACCATTTTATAAAAGATTTTTTTGGTCCGGTCAGTCATGACAACCTCACTATCCCTTAAATCAGGTGTGAGGTCGCTTTGCCTTAAATTTAAGCCCTTAACCCTTACATCACCAATAGTGAAGCCATCAGCATTAATGGTAAAATTCAGGTCAGTATAGAAATCAGATTCATCAACAGGCATATTGAGCAATAGAATATCGTTTATGATTTTAAGCTCATCTTCATCAGTGATTGTGCTGAGGTAGACTTCCCGGAATTCCCTTAGGAGTAACTGCTCTGCACTTAAGTTTGTATTTCCATGAAAGTATTTATAACGTTCTACCACTCTAAATAGGTTTCTCAGGGTGTAAGCAATCCCTCCCAGAGTTTTACCTATATGACCTTGATCAGCTAAGTTAGTTAGAGCTTCATGAGTAGAAACTAGTTTTGCCAGTTCTAATTGAGGTATGACACCTGGGTAAAGGGTTTCAACAATTTGCACCACATCCTCTGTGTCAGGAGCCTCAACCCATAGTTTGTTGCAACGAGACAAAAAAGCCTCAGACATAGAGTTGCGACCAACATAAGTACTAGGATTCATCGTGGCAAATATATGTGTCTTTGGGTGGAGTTGCACTACCTCACCTCCATGATCATCGATGGTTAGGCGCCCTGAATCAAAGAGGCTATTTAAGGCTTCGATTACTTGAGGTTTAGCTAGATTAAGTTCATCAAGAAGCAAAACCATACCCTGGCGCATTGCTTGAACTACCGGACCATCTTCCCAATGAGCTTCTTTTTGAGTTAACAAAATCTGTTCAATAATTTTATTTCGGTTAACCTTAGCCCCAAATATCCCCATGTTTTTTGCAATGGTGTTAAGTTGTCGATCAGAGAAGCCCTTAAGTTCGTCTGGTTGGAACCTTTCTTCTCCACCAACCCAGCGACCAATAAGGTCACGAACATCTGTGTTTGCTGATAAGTTGATGCGCATATATGGAGAGTTGCTTAAATAGGACATATATTTTACATAGCTTGTTTTTCCTGCGCTGGTTGGTCCTTCTAATAGAGTCACACTCCCTGTTCGCCACTGTCCAGCAAGGTTTTTAAGAACTCTTTTAGCTGTTTTAGTCATAACAAGAGCAGCACTGGCTTTTTCTGGGACCATCTGAGGGTAAACAGGATCATCATTAACTTGAAGGGCAATGCCTTGTATATCAATAGAATTGGCATGCGTTTTTTTGTCTAGCCACTTGCTTAAATTTTGTTGATGTTTGCGTGCACGAGAATCACCATGCTCGTTTACAATGTAGTCTAATAATTCTTTTGTTTCCCAGTGGTGCATTTCAAGCATTAATTGGTTAACCATTACCATGATTTGATCTTTGTCAGGAGATGCTTGGTTGCATGCGTCTTTAATTTGCTTGATCATTCCCTCTATAACGTTAGACGATCCACCAAGCTTCATAGCTCTTAAGCCTTTTAAAACTAGGTCCCGTTTATCATCAATAGGCTTCGTTTTACCTATGTATGCGAGAATTTCTGCTGTAAACTTTTCTTGTTTTTGCTTATTTAGTAATCCTGAGTAGTCGACAAGAATTTTAACGAACCACTCAAAATCTTGGTTATTTTCAAATTTTTGCCAGTGTTTATCGATAGCTTCGCTGTGTCTGCTACTAGATAATAAATCAAGTTTAAATGCTATGGATTGCTCTGAAATAACATGGTGTGTTAAGAATTCATCAAGAACCCATACAAGATTGTCGGAATCTAGATTGGCGATTTGATGGCCGAGCCATTGGTAAATTTCTTTTTCCGACTGTTCAAGGTCAAATTTTTCGAGCATCGTTGCCTGATAATCTTGAGGTACTCCAACTAAGCTAGCAATAATGATAATTTCTAGAGGATGTTTTAGGTCGCTAACAACTTGGGTGAATTCAGTAATCATATCAGGATGCATCAATACAATTGGATAATTTTTGCGAGTTTCCAATAAGACACTGCATAGATCTGCAGGTGAAATAGGGCTGCCATTTTTATAATTTAATTCAAGAATTCCAAGGATATGATGAATTTTATTTAAATTTGTAAGGTTTGGATCTTCTAATTGGCTTTTTAGGTCTACTAATTTGCTTTTTGAGCTGGCAAAATAGTCATAAAAGGAGACCACTTCTTCATTTTCAGTTTTAATTTGGAGATGATGAATCTTTCCATAAAATTCATGATCAGTGGAGTGCGAATAAATTGACTTCATGATATCGATAAAGTATGGAAGAAATTCATCACTAATTAATTTTTGGTGGATTGGTGTGCTCAAGTATTTTTTTACTTTAGATCTAAATTCATAATCTTCTCTTACCATTTTGCCGAGATATTTTATATCTTGAAGCGAAAATCTACTATTTTCTATAAAGTCTTCCACGCTTCTTCTATTGAGAATGCTGCGTGGATCTTTAAGTAAACGATATTCTCGAGGGATGTCGTCTCTATAACGTTGAGAAGGAATATCTGGATAGCGAGTCGTCATAGATGGGGTGCCATCTTTTGGGAACACTGGGTTTGTATATTCTTTTGTCTCATGAGCCTCGGAATCTTCATTATTTTGGCTTGTTAAATACTCTTCAAACTCTTTAGGAAGTCCCACATCTGAAAATAATTTAACCAAGTATGCGGTTTCATCTGTGTTTAGAGATCTTTTTTGCAGAACTCCTTCAATGATGTGAATGATATGGCTATACTCACTGTAAGGGCTTGCAAAAACTGAATCATAACGCTTAAACCAATACTCTCCTTCAAAAGAAGAAAAAGAGTTTAATCCTACATCAGGACGGAAAGGTTGGTTAAAGATCAATCGAGAATCAAATTTATTGTTGTGTTTTTGATGAAAAAAAGTTTGTTCTGGGTTTCTTTTTATAAAGCTATTCTTGGTCTTATATACCCCAGGTTGAGGTGTGATGAAAGCTGATGTTAAAGAAATTGCAGATAATAGGCTGAAGAGTTGCATTAGTAAAACTCCTTCATTAGGCAGATTGATTTGATCTTGAACAAACCTTTGATCGATTAAGATATTTATGGCTCGTCTGCCGACCCTATATACCCAACCAAAAAAATAAAATCATTAAAAAACCGAAAAAAAACTCTATTATTTCATGTTTGTTTGTTAATTTAGCAAAGTCTATTATAAATAATATTATTAATATTAATGGTAATAAACAATATGTTTTAGGATTATATAATACGAAATCTTGAGAATAACATTTTTTCTTATTTTCCATTTTTGTTATTTTTTATGGTGTTAGATGGATTTTGGCAAAAACTATCTTTACTTTGATCAATAAGTATATCTTATTGATCGGTTTTTTTATTTAAGTGTGACTTTTTAATCTGTGCTATGATTAAGAAAAATACTCATAAAAGTAGCTAGGCTTAGTTGCCATAATTTTTGTACATATTAGGTTTTTTTACGTAGATTCAAAAGCAAATTTAATATGAGGGAAATTTAGCTGGTACAATGATTGTGAGACTCAACATGTAAATAAATAAGAAACTAATTATAGATCTAGTTTTTTCAGGGAGCTTATTCGCTTATGTGTTTAATAGAAAAAACTTATCAGGTAAGGGTAGGTCAAAAACAGACTTCGACACAAGTTTTAAGTATCTTACCTAAAGGTGGGATACTTGAAAAACTGCTAATCTTCATTCCTGGGAATCCTGGTATAATTCATTTTTACCGTCCATTTCTATATGATATCTTAAGTCGATCTTGTGGGAGAGTCGGTGTTCTAGGTCTTAGCCAAGCAGGACATTGTGGTAGTTGTTCAGTTGAAGAAGTGAGTTTAGAAGCTCAAATAGATCACAAAGTAAATTTTTTTAACCTGGTTTTAAGTCATCCAACAAGCTTAGGTTTACCTCCCAATAGTGTAAAACAGCTTGTGGTCTTAAGTCATAGTCTTGGCTCATATCTTAGTTTCAAATCCCTCGCTAGGGTTCCGGATTTAAAAGTCTTCAAACTTATTGGATTGTTTCCTACTATTCAGCACTTACGTATCGGAATACCTTTAGCTATTCGCTTGTCAGCTCGACCCATATTGAGGCAAGGCTTAGCTGGTTTAGTCCATGCTTTACCAAAGAAGGTAAGAGAGTCAATTCTTAAATGGTATTGCGGACAGTCTGAAGAAGTCAAGTACCTTCTCGAAGATAATATCCATCAATTTAGGCTAATAAATAATGTGTTGTCACTTGCCTGGGATGAAATTAAATTTATCAGAAAAATTGATGACGAATGCCATCAATTTCTAAACTACCATTCAGATAAGATCTCATTGATATTTTCTCATAAGGATCCTTATGTACCTTTACATTTCTGCCAGCAAATGCAGGAAACCTATCCAGATATAGATATAGACTTAGCTTCTGAGGAAGTCCCTCATGATTTTGTTTTCGATCACAATAAAATTGTTGCTGCGCAGGTGGCGGAGAAACTTGAATTCTTGAAGCTTGGCGAAAAAATCCCATAGATTAATCTCGCAAATTGCGGTATCGTTGCAGGGAAAAAACAGTAATACATTTAGATGATTGGGCTTGTTAAAAGTGAAAAAATCAGATTATAAAACAATGAAGAAAAATTTGGAAAAAGACTATTCAAGCCCACAAGAACTGGGTGAAGTTTGGAATTTCTATAAGGAATGCGGATATCAGGCTCCCGTAGCTTCTTTTACTAGGGTACTTGCTCAGGTTATTTGGGAGCGAAAACGTATCTTAGATTTTGGCTGCGATAATGGCTTGATACTAAATTTCATTTGCAATGAATTTACCGATGTTGAAGGGTTTGGAGTTGATATTAATCCTAGGTCTATTGAAGAAGCGAGTGATAAAGTACCTAGTTGCGAGTTTAGGTTGTACGATGGTATGAAGATTCCATTTGAAGATAATTACTTCGATTTAATTTTTACCTCTGCAGTCATTAAACGTATACCTTATGAAGACCGCAATAGTCTCTATGATGAATTTAAACGGGTATCAAGGTTTTTGTTCGTGATCGAGGTTGATTATCATACGCAAGAAATCAAATCAGAGCAGGGTTGGAATTTCTACCTATCTAATTTTCGGGAAGAGTTTGGGTCCCGTTTTCAGCCATTGGATGTGAGGAGTGAATGTGGAGATCTATGGGGCCTTTATAAATTGTAGTCGGTAAAAACCCAGTTTCGTGCATCTTATTGAGAATCTTATAGTTCCCATAACATTATGTATATATAAATTAAAAGCCACCAGGGTAACTTTTTCGTGTGGATATGACGATAAGAGTTCTAGGTGCGAGATTGATATACTAAATTGGTAGTTTAAATGACAAAACTAAGCATAAGTCTAGAAAAAATAGTCGCAGCAAAGTCTGAATCTTTGGATAAGGTTGATAAAGTGCTTAATGTACTAACTGGAAAATTTCCTAGACAGGTCAATGAGGGCTTTGCAGGTGTAAAGAATTTGTATCAGCAGTTTATGTTGCACGCTGACAAACATCCTTGGCTAATTAGAGTTGTCTAATTTTTTAACCAGCTAATATTATTATTTTATATGATTATTATGTAAATATTGATAAGCTGATCCCAAACGTAATTCTGGGAGGGCTTGATATGTTTATTTTCATGTTACCGGAAAGACAAGTGAA
>JBGCDR010000217.1:0-11802 GCA_045105515.1 Oligoflexales bacterium | reverse complement strand
CAACGCAGCTTCTTCAAAGTTAAGAGTCAGAATTGATAAGCTTCGTGATGAAATAGGTTACGCAGCAGCAGGTCTTTGGAACTATAAAATAACATAAATTAAGCTACCAAAGGGTTTTATCAATTGTTAGACAACTCTGTTCTATCACTAAAGCTCTTTTAAGTTGTAATTGAGATAGTCCTCATCTTAAAGTATCTATGAAAATTAACAATTATTTTTTGGAGGTAGGTATGAAAAAGGTATTATCTTCATTGCTAATGTCTGCTGGTTTAATGGCAGCTGCGCAATCACAGGCTGCACTTGTCCACTGTTCAATGGACTACAATGTAAAATCCGTAGCTATAGTTGCTGAGTTTGGAAAAGGTGATGCAGTTGTAACTTGTGAAGATGTAGTTGGTAATTCATATACACGCGACCTAGATGTGCATATGGCTGGCCTGGGCGCAAAACTTGGAGTTTGTAGAGCTGAGGGTACTGTAGAAGCTGCCGGTGTTGGGTTTAGCCTAGAAGAGTTTCTTTCCGTAATGGGAAAAGCTGAAGTTGGTCTTATGCTCGGAGATGCAGTTGGAGGAACGATTGATGTAGGCGCAAGTATCAATCCAACCCTAGATATGAAGCTGTCTGTTGGTGTGACAAGATATTCAGGATGGTGTGTTGGTCTTGGCTCAATCCAAGGTCTGTTCTTCTCAAAAAATGGAGAACCTATTGAAGAAGATGATGGTTATGGCTGCGACGAGCCAGGCATTTGTGATCTATAATTCTTTCTTTTTCGTTTGAAGAAAATAAAAATTGGGCCTAGTGTTGTGACGATAGCTAGGCTTATAAATTGAGAGGAGCTGAGGTGACCCTCGATCACCCATCCCCTCAAATCACCTCGGAAATACTCTAATAAAAATCTAATTAGAGCATATGAAATTATCAAAATGTAACCGCAAAGTCCTGATGAAAATTTATTTGCAAATCTATTTTTTAAAACATAAGTTGATATCACAAGAATAAATACCAATGAGCTTTCAATGATCTGGATAGGAACCCTGGGAATTTTATCGTAATGGTTAGAAAAGGTCACGGCCCACCATGGAGTTTGACCTGTCATCATTTCGGAAATTGCAATGCCGTAATCATCTCCATTTAAAAAGCATCCAATTCGGCCAATGCAAAGCCCAAGTAATCCGCATGGTATGCCTAGATCAAGAATCTTTAATTTATGAATTCCTTTAATATTAGCAAACAGGATTGCTCCTGCGCTAGCACCAAACATCCCTCCATAAAAAGTCATTGGACCAAAGGAAAATAGCAGCCAAAAAATATCGGAATAGTCTATGACCTTATTCCATTCATCGATGTATATTGACAGTGCGCGGGCACCAAAATAACCACCTATGTAAGAACATGCATAGAGTCCAGATAGGTGCTTGGGATTTAGTTCGATGTTCCATTTTAGGTTTATATGAAAGAGAAAAAATAATCCAGCTATTGCAGCTAGCATATAGAAGAAATGCCATGCAGGGATAATGAACCCATTCCATTCGAATAGTATTGGATACATGGAATTTACCATTGGATATTAAGGATTACTATGCTTCGATTCTAACATAGGTACGATAAATTCAAAGGTTTTACCGGGAAGCAGGGTACCAAGAAGGATCGTGGCAAAGCTAGCTAAAACTAGGATCATACTTGGTAGCAAAAAGAGTTTCGATTTGAGCAACTTACCATTAGGTTCATATTGCATATACATATAAGCGACAATGCGGAGGTAGACAAATAGTGCTATGGCGTTACAAATTGCAGCAAGCACCACAAGAATTACCTGCTGTTGATTTTGTAGCGCAGAGGAGAAAAGCATAAACTTAGCTATAAATCCTGCTGTAGGTGGGATTCCTGCAAAACTAAAAAGAGCGATTGTTAAACCCAGAGCATACCAAGGTTTAGTGTGAGCTAAGCCTCGCAGGTCATCTATGCAGAGATTTTGCTTTTGCTCGGATTCCAACCTCATCAGAATCCCAAATGCAAGAATAGAAGTCACGGTATATGTTATGAGATAAAACAATATTGACTCGCTAGCATGAGACCTTGTAGTTGACAATGCCCCTGCTGCCATTGTTAAATATCCACCCTGGCTGATACCTGCGTAAGCCAAGAGACGTTTAATATTGGTCTGCACCAGAGACAGTAGAGTTCCAAAAATGAGGGACATTCCAGCCAAAAGCATCATTATCTGTAGCCACGGTGATTCTAAATCAGACATGCCAAGTCCAAAAATCTTAATAAATTTGCTTATAATTATTACTTTAAAGGAAATAAATAAATAGGCACTTATGATTGTTGGTGAGGCTTCATAAGTATCTGCTGCCCACAGTTGAAAAGGAAAAAGATTGAGTATAAAAGCGAGGCCTACGATCATAGCTACAAGGCCCATGCGTGCCCATAAAACTAGTTGAGAAGTTCCATTTAAGGACTTAATCAATGTATTCAGGTGTATCTCTCCAGTACTTGCGTACACCATTGCTAAGCCAAAAATAAATATCGAACTTGCGAAACTTCCGAGGATAAAAAACTTTAGAGCCCCTTCTTGGTTAAATCGGTTTGGTCGAATATTCCCGGAAAGAGCGCAAAGTGCTAATAAGCTAAGCTCCATTCCTAAAAACATTGTAAATAGGTCATCGGTCGTGGCTAGAACTATCATTCCTACTAGAGATAAGAGTAGTAAACTAACAACATCATATTTAAAGATATATAAATCTAAATGGGAGCTTGATGCTAGGAAACATAGAGTAAGAGTTGTAGTAATTAATAAGCATTGTATTAGACTTGTGAAGGCAGAGTATTCTAATAGATTTCCAAGGCTTCCATGTAGACAAAAGAACAGAGCGAATCCAAGTGAAGAAAACAAGATGGTTTTAGATATTGTATTCTCTGCTAGATCTTTATTGTAAGAGATTAATATATTTATCATAGATCCGATTGAAAGAACTAATACAGATAAATATTCATCAATGAATTCTTGGTGGATCTGTGGTATGAAATTCAAGCTATTTTTCTCCCTTTATAAGAGATGTATAAATATCCATTTTTATATGCTTAGGAACTCTAGTTAATTCGTTTTCTGTTCTTAGCAGGTAAGTCTGATAGTTATTCGCAAAATGTTCAATGGTCGGCCTCACTTTTGAAAATATTAACTCAGGATAGATTCCCATAGCTAGAGCTATACAGATGAGCGACATAGAGAGTAGTTTCTCTCTAATCGATAGCTCAACTAAGTTTGTGTGAGCTTGATTTTTTGAATTAAGTAGTTTTTTATAGATTTTAAACATATGAGCAGCACTAGCAAGAACACCTAAGCTTATAAATGTTCCTGTGACTCCACTGCTTGTGTATATTTCTTTTAATATTAGAAATTGACTAATAAAGCCTCCGGTTCCAGGAATTCCCATGCAATCGAGGGTGATCAACATAACGGCCACTTTTAAATAGCGATTTAGTCTTTGTGATTTTTCACAGGAATTCGTTTTTGAGCTCAATTTTTTACCGTAAAGGTTGGATAGAATAATAAAAAGTGCACTAAATGAAATCCCATGACTTATGATTCTGTATACTGCACCCATTAAGGCTTCTGGAGACATATCACATCCATTGATAAGCACACAGCCGACAAAAGCGAGACTCAAATGTGAAATTGATGCATATGCTACTAGCTTCTTAATATCTTCTTGTTTCCAAGCAGCTAGTGCTACAAAGATAAATCCAATTATCGCCAGAATTAATGTCGAGGGTGCAAAAAAAGTAAATGCTTCAGGAAATAAGGGGATTACAAATCTTAAGAATCCGTAGCAGGCTATTTTAAGAACTACTCCCGAAAGAATGATGGAGCCAAAAAAGGGTGCTTGTGAGTATGCTGAGACTAGCCATGTGTGGAGGGGCCATACCGGGATTCTCACAGCAAAAGCAAAAGTAAAGGCAGCAAACAACCACTTCTGAGTGCTTAAATCTAGAGAATTAATTTTCAATAAATCTATCAAGCTGGCACTATAAAACCCGAATTCTCCAGTATGTTTTATATAGAGAGCAATGATGCCGACAAACATAAAAATAGATCCGCATGCATTACAGAGTATTAATTTTTTACTAGTTTGAAACCGTTTCTTTCCACCCCAGAAACCAATGATTAAGTATACGGGGATGATCATGACTTCCCAACAAAAATAAAAAAAGAACAAATCTAGAGCTGCTAGTGCTCCTAAAATGGAAGCTTCTAGAAACATCACCAAGCTTAGCAAGATTTTTTTATTCTTAATTTGCTTGTCCCACAAACTAAGAATGACAATAGGTGTTAAGAAAGTTGATAAAACTATGAATAGAAGGTTTAGTCCATCCACTCCCACCTGATAGCTAATGCCAAATAGTCCTATCCATTCATAGGACTCATTAAATTGGATACTTCCCAATGATGCTTGATAATGGTACCAGATATGTAGTGCTGAGAAAAAACATGCTGCGGAACCTACAAGGCTAATTCTAAGAGCTATAAATGAGCTTGGAGCAGCTATACAAAGTAATGATGTTATCAATGCAATTGTGATGCTTATAGTTATAATATGATTATTTATCCAATCCATCTTGGTTCCTTTGATTCTAAATTGCGAATGCCAGCACTAAAAGAACCACAAACCCTAAAATCATGGAGCTTGCATGGCGCTGAATACTTCCTTCCATAGAAAAACTAGTGACACCACTAGATGCCGATATTAGGTGAGAGATTGAGTTAATCAACCTGTTGATACCCAATTTATCCATTTTCAAAGATAAGCTGGATAAATAAACAAATGGTCTTGTGCTCAACTCTAATAGTTGACAAATTCGGGAGTTTCTAAGGAATAAATATTTATTAGAAAAATAATGATTGCTTAGTATAAAACTGCAAAAAAACACTCCTTGCCAGGAGATCAATAACGCAGGCATGCTGTTAGCAAGCACTGCTATGAGAAGGGTAAAAACCAACAAGTTAACAAGTGAAAAAAAACGCAAGTAAAGGGCATTTATATCTTTTTTTACAAATATAGTATAAAAAAAGACAAGGGTCCCAAGGCCTGTAACAACTATGCACATAATACTTGATAGTTGATTAAATATTAATTCAAAAGGAATGTTGATAGATCCTATTTTTATCCAAGTAATGCTTGCTAATATGAGTTCTTGGTGCCCCTGTCTAAAAAGGTCAATATAAGCCAGAATACTTGTCAAAAACGAAGCTGAAGCTAGCAAGCATAAAAAAAAATAAAAGCTTGTATTGACGAATTTATGATTTATGATGTTACTAATAACAGCCCCAAATAGTGGTAAAAAAAGCATCAAGCAGACCATATCTAATCCTTGTCTTATTTCTTAACCTCTTAAAATTTTAAAAAAGTCACTATTAATAGACCGGTATTGACGAAATAGTGAAATCACTATAGATAATCCTACTGCTGCTTGACAGCTCGCAATTGCGATAATGAAAATCATGAATACTTCTCCATCAAGATTACCAATGTGCCTTGAAGCAGCTATAAAAACAAGGTTAGTTGCATTCAAAATCAATTGAATGGACATTAAAATAAAAAAAATATTTTTTCGAACTAATACTCCAATCACTCCGATCGTAAATAGGAGACATGCTAATATGAGGTAGTGCTCAATAGGGACCAAGAGGACCTCCTTCAGCTGAACTAGAGCTTTTATTGCTATTTTTGCTAGTGATTTTGCAGGCGACCATTGTCATCACAAATAAGAGGAAACTTACTGTAAGGGGCCATTTGAAACGTGAGAATATTTGTAAGCTAAAGTCGAAGATACTTATTTCTTCTAAAAGATGAGAGCTGGTTTTAGAGCCAAGTTCCTTCGAAAAGAATCCAGCCCAAGAAAAAACTATCATCCCAATGATTAATAAAGAGGTGCTTATGAGTTCAAACTTGCCAGGTTTTATTAATTCCTCTTTGCATGTTAGCTCAAAGTTTGAGAGCTTTCTAGCAAATATAAAAAGTGCTAAAATTGCAGTGGTATAAAGGATAATCTGCATCACTGCAACAATCTCGGCTCCAAGATATGCATAGATGCCTGCCGTGAAACACAAGTGGAATAATAGATAAACAGTTGCTTTTACAACTTGCTTCTGGGAGATAAGCAGGAGCGAAAATATTACACTTAAGATGGCGAGCGCGTAAAATATCAAGGAATCATCCATAAAACACACCTAGGTAAGGAGGGAAAGAGCCATGGCCAAGAAGCGGGATGAAGCTCGTATTATCGAGCCCGCTACTAAGCCAAAGACTATAGTGAGTAAAACTGATAAATAGGAAGTCATGACATCCTTTTTTTCTTGGGTACGGGGTCTGTAGTATATCGCCACTTTGGAGCTTAGACAAATGCAAACAAGAAATAACCAACATATTTTGGTGCTTGGAGCTGGTAACTTTGGAACATGCCTTGGCCAACATTTAGCATGTCAGGGACATCGAGTTGAAATATGGGCAAGGTCTCCAGAGGTTGCTGAAGGTATCAATAGTAAGCATATAAATCCTAAATATTTAAAGGAAATATCTCTATCTCCACGAGTAAAAGCTTTTACCCGCTTGGAAGAAGCTCCCATCCAGGCATACGATGCGATTGTCATTGCAATTCCTACTCAATATGTGCGGATGGTCGTAGAGCAAATAAGTGACAAAATGCATATTGATCAGTTGCTAGTATGCGCAGCTAAAGGAATTGAAGTAGGCACAGAAAAGCTACCTTCGGATATTTTGGCTGAAATCTGTGGAACATTTATCTCTCACCATATGGTTTCCCTATCTGGACCCAGTTTTGCTATTGAGGTCGCTAAGAAACAACCTACTGGTGTTTCAGTAGCTTCCAGGGTAACCGTGCGAGCAGAGTGGGCTCAAGATGTTTTTCATTCACCAAAGTTTAGAGCATACACCTCCAACGACCCTATCGGACTTGAGGTCGCAGGGGCGATGAAGAATGTAATTGCTATTGCAGCTGGGGCGTGTGCTGGTCTTGGTTTTCAAGCTAATAGTAGAGCTACCCTCATCACACGAGGGTTGGCAGAGATGACTAGAGTAGGAGTTGCAGTGGGAGCAAACCCACTTACCTTTAAGGGGCTCGGCGGTGTAGGTGATTTGTTTTTGACCTGCTCTTCGGAAAAAAGTCGCAATTTTTCGGTTGGGTACATTATGGGACAAGGGGGTTCTTTGGATGAGGCGCTAGGTCAAATTGGATCTGTCGCGGAAGGGGTGACGACGACGCTTTCTGCACAGAAACTCTCAAAGAGTCTAAATGTTAGCACTCCAATTACGAATGCCGTCTACCAGGTTATCTATGATAAAAAGCCAATATCTCAAGTTGTCCTCGAGCTTATAAGCAGGGATGCAAAACCAGAATTTGAGGTGGAGTTGGAAACTCCAAAGAAGGAAACGCCTTAAGATCTATTTCAAATTACCTGATGCAAAGTCCCAGTTGACGAGGTTCCAAAAGGTTTCAATATATTTCGGGCGAGCATTTCTGTAGTCAATATAGTAGGCATGCTCCCATACATCACAAGTTAAGATGGGACTTAGGTCCTTAGTTAAGGGGTTACCTGCATTGGGTTCCTGAGTAATAGACAATGTTCCACTTGCATCTTGGACCAGAAATGCCCAGCCTGAACCAAATAGAGTAGCAGCTGCCTTAGTAAAAGCTTCC
This sequence comes from Oligoflexales bacterium, assembly GCA_045105515.1. Classification (GTDB taxonomy): domain Bacteria; phylum Bdellovibrionota_B; class Oligoflexia; order Oligoflexales; family Bog-1112; genus JABSRF01. The sequence goes on along the minus strand of JBGCDR010000217.1, from coordinate 4,083 downwards.
TTGAAGGATTGAAAAGAACCAAAGTCCTTATTAATAGCGTCAGCAATTTTTCCGTTTGGTTCTCCGCCACCTTTTGGTGATAAGCTATTCCAATAGAAAGTGTGGTTCCAGATTTGAGCGGCATTGTTAAAAACTCCGCCCTCAGATTTTAAGACAATTTCTTCTAAGGAGGCATTTTCGAACTCAGTTCCCTTTATAAGCTTGCCCAAATTTGTTACGTAAGCTTGGTGGTGCTTGCCATAATGGAACTCAAGAGTCTCCTTGGAGATATGAGGTGCAAGGGCATCAAGGGCGTAGGGAAGCTCAGGTAAGTTAATAGCCATGGAGTTACTCCTGTGTTTTAGATAAGGTTGGTTATATCCAATTCTCCCAGTAGGGAATTTTAAGCAAAAATTAGATGGTAGTAGTGCTTGCATGCTTCAATAGAGCAGCTAATAAGACAACTTTTACACGATATTCATCAATAGGGAAAGTGCCCATTTATAGTATGAGAGGCTAATGGCTAAGAAAAAAGTATCAGCAATTACAAAAAGTAGTACCGCAGAGTATTTTGCCAAAAACCTACAACAGGTAGGGTTTTCCTCGCCTGTAAAAGCAGTTTTGACGACTTTGAAAGAGGCGGTTGATAATTCTCTTGATGCCTGTGAAGATCACCAAATCCTTCCCGAAATCGAAATCATTATTAAAAAGCTTGGTGCAGGTGCACTGCGGAATACGGATAGGATTGAGCTGAGCGTGGAAGACAATGGTCCCGGTTTAGACAGTAATCAGGTTCCCATGGTTTTTGGTGAGTACCTTGCCTCTTCTAAGTTTGGGAAGGGGCGATGCTCGCGAGGTCAGCAAGGAATTGGTATTTCCGCAGCAACCACTTGGGCTCTACAGACATCGGCAACAGGCGCAAAAATCCTGACGAAATGTAAAGGTCAACGTAAAGCACTATCCTGCATGGTGGTGACTGACCTCAAAAATAATAAAGGTATAATCAAGAATAAGGAGATGGTGGCTTGGGACAAACCTCATGGCACCAAAGTTAGTTTTCAATTTGATGGAAGGCTACAATTAAATGGGGAAGGAGGAATTCTAGCATATATTAGAGGAAACCTATTGCTGAACCCCCACATGAGTTTGCGTTATCAGCTTCCAGATATGGAATCTCAATTTATAGAACGAATTTCCGGGCAAGTCCCAACAATTCCTCCTGCACTACCACCTCATTTGCATACCATGAAGTTAGGGGAATTCATTTCTCATGCGCACTTATTCAATAAGTACAAATTGAGTGAGTGGTTGAAAAGAGGATTTTCGCGAGTAAGTGATAAAGTTGTTGACGAAATATTGAGTAATGCGCAATGGAAAGGCAAAGGTAGAAATGCAACAATTTCAAGTTTGAAAGATGATGATTTTAAAAAGATTTTTTCAGGGGTGCAAAAAACCCAATTAAGAGCTCCATCAACACAGTCGGTGATGGCTGTTGGTGAGGATGCCTTAGCTTTAAGTATACAAAGATTAGGAGCAACTGATTATTTCTCAGTAGTGAGTCGTAAACCTACTATATGTGATATGAAGCCTGTGCAAGTTGAAGTGGCAATTGCTCGTTTGCAAGAGCGTTCAGGTGACTCCGATAATCCAGTGGGTGTTTTGCGTTTTGCAAACAGAGTCCCACTACAGTTCGATAAGTCGGCCTGTGCCATCGTAAAAGCAATCACCTCAGTTAACTGGAAAAGCTATGGATTAAGACAATCAAGAGGGCTGCTACCAATAGGACCCTATATAATGGCAGTGAGTGTAATCTCCCCATTTATTAAGTTTAAGAATGCCTCTAAAGAAACCATCGATGCAGCAGACGATCTGGTTACTGAAATTCGAAGAGCGTTGATGACTGCGGGCCAGAGATTGTCTAGGCACCTCAAGCGTGAGCACAAAGCTAAAGAATTAGAAGCTAAAACTCAGCACATTGAAAAATTTAGCCCTATCCTAGTGGAAACTTTGTGTCGCATTTTAGAAGCACCAAAAAAGCGAAAAGAACGAGCTGAATTAGGACTTAAGAAAATACTCGGCAGGGATCATAAAGAAACGGAAAAACAGCTTGCCAAAGCTGAAGAGCGACTAAGCGAACATTTAGCTGGGCAGAAAAAACGCTTAACTGTGTTTCAGGAAGAGGATTCGCTACTCGAGAGCGAAGAAGAAGATAATGAGCTCGATCAAGATAATCAGACTAAATTGCAAACTGCAGAATCTGAATTGAATACAGTGGCAAGCTCTGAGGGCAAAAAAAGCAAAAGTGGAGCTATCCGTAAAAAGAGATCTAAAGCAAATCAAGACAAAACTACCAAAAAGAGTACCTCAAAAAAAGCAGTGAAAAAGGCTGGTAAGAAGGTGACTAAGAAAGTTGGGAAAAAGACCAGCAAGAAGGTGACTAAGAAAGTTGAGAAAAAGAACAGCAAGAAGGTAGCTAAGAAAGTTGAGAAAAAGACCAACAAGAAACCATCAAAAAAAGTAGTGAAAAAGGCTGGTAAAAAGGAAACGAAGAACGCACCGAATAAGACGAGTAAGAAACCTACTAAAAAAGTAGTAAAAAAATCCAGTAAGAGAGTGGAGAAAAAAAATTCTGCAAGCAAAAAGAAGCCAGTTGTTAAGAAACAATCCAAGCAAAACTCTAAAAAGAAAACAAAGAAAAAAGCTAAAAAATAGTTTGATTATTAATGGAGAGGTGCGAGTCTGTCATGGTAAAATATGCAACTAGAAAACAATCGGAAATCCCTTATATATCAAAGCAGCTTTGTGATAAGATCCTCAACGATCTTGAAAAGGCCAAGAGACCTGTTCTAGCAGCAACAAAATGTTCTCTTGATAACTCGCTTTATTCACCAGGTCTTGGGTTTCTAACTCCAGGTTCTAAAAAAGTAAAAACCGAATTGAATGCTGGCTCGGTGCAAAAAATGTCAAGAGCGATATTTATGCTAGAAATACTCCTCAGAAATGTTGGTACCGGAGGGGTTAATACGAAGCGCGAATTGTATTATATCTGTAAGGGTTTACTGAAGCAGAATCCAGATCTTAAGCCACTTGATTTCGACGATCAGAGCGAATCTGATAGTGTCATTGACTTTATCTGCGAAATTTTGGAATGCTACCGAGAAGAGCTCAACTGTTATGCGAATGACCGAGGGGGACAAACTTACTCCCAGCATTTGGTGGTCACGGAAACCATGCCTAATGGAGAAACTGCTGAAATTGACCTTTCAAAGTTAGGGACCTCTCCCTTTATGCCAAAGAATCGTCCGCAAAATCTGACTCTGTCAGCAAAAAAGAAAATTGATTTTTGTCTTGTAGTTGAATCTGAAGGCACTGCTAACACTATTGTTGCCAATGGTATTACTCGTCGGCATAAGTGTATTGTGATCGGTGCTCAAGGAGTTCCTTCCAATGCAGTAAGAGGATGGGTAAAAAGAATCCAAGATCAGCTCGGAACTCCTATTTTTTTCTTTGGAGACCTAGATGCTTATACTCTGCAAAATATTTATCGGACTCTTAAGGCAGGGTCTGCAGCTTCATTAATTCGAAATAAGGATTTTTCAGCACCAGAAGTAAAATTTTTGGGTGTGCTTCCTGAGGATCTTAAAAAATATGATCTATTTGCTTATGATGTTATTGCTGGTGATGCCAGTGAGATGAGATCAATCAAAAAGGCGAGGGACGCACTTGAAAATGATCCGTTCTTCAAAAGTAGACGTAATAGGGGTTTAGCTAAAATCTTGGAGTGGCTTATCGAAAATCGTAAGCGATGCGAACAACAGGCTTTTTTTTCAGTTGATGGAAAAGATCCGCAGATATTTGAGAAGATTATCCTCGAGAAGATCGAGCGTGGATCCTATGTTTAGCGCAAGGAATCTCTGCCCGTAGTGTATAGTCTCTAGTTATCGAAAATCACCGTATTTTTACTATAGATAGTGCCTGATTGGAAACACACCGCCGCCTTTGTATGTAAGGCTTAGAGCACTATAATCTTTAGCGAATTTCCCCAGTTTCTCTAAAAAGGCTATAATTGTCGGAAAATCAAAAGATCTTGGGGGTGCCCATGCG
>JBGCDR010000216.1:0-2742 GCA_045105515.1 Oligoflexales bacterium | reverse complement strand
ATGAAGGTGAATTAGAGCTTGATAGAAGTACCAAAACTAAGGCAATTCAGTATTCATACCAGTTAAAAGAAGGAGATAAGTTAATTGGGGTTGTTACCATTGGATCTTCCAGTAGCCAGTGATAGAAACCTATATAATTCTCATATTTTGCAAGAAAACACATTTAGTGGTTTCTCATTTGAATTGCAAATAAATCTACAAAGTTGGACATGGGGAAAGATGCAAGACACCGGATTTCCTAGATCCAAGCTAGATCAACCACTTCTGGATTTATCTTGTCCAGCAAGATAGGGGTTTTTCCCCATGCCATTGAATTACTGAAATGGGATCATTAGTTTTTTTTGTAATCCACCGAAACATTTCTAAGAAGTTTGAAACTAGGGATATTATTCGGTGAAAAAACAATTAATTACAAACATACAATCATTCAATATATTAGTTATTTCAAATACATATATTTTTTTTACGCTTATTTCATGTGCAAGCATCAACCAGTTGTTTTTTTCGAACCGATACTGTCCTGAGGAAATGAGCCTGGTTAGTGATTCAAATAGAAAGATAAACATATGCGTCGACAAATTTGAGTTTACTCTTGGAGAATTCGATAACATCGAGAATAAAAAACCCTTAACGGCAATCAGTTACTTCGAATGCCAAAAGCTATGCGATAAAAATGGTAAAAGGATGCTAACTCATGATGAGTGGCAAGCAGCTTGTCAAGAAACAGACCACACCAGATGTAACAAATTTAAATCTAATCACAATTTAACCAATGGTGCTTTAGTAAAAAATTGCAAGAAGAACGATAAATGTTTGGAAGACAGTAGATTTGATATCGTACCAATTAGTTTAGCTGAAAATAGAGAATTCGATAGTTGTGTATCAAAATATGGAGTCCATCATATGATAGGAAACTTGGGTGAATGGGTCTTAGACTTAAGGCGTCACAAAGGTAAGACTTTTGGTCGTGTTAATGGAGGATTTTACTCTGAAAAATTGTCAAACTGCTCTTTTACAAATATCACACACGACCCTAGGTTTAAGAATTATTCAATTGGCTGCCGATGTGCAGTTGAACCATTTCATTTTGTGGACGATTAACTTTTTGGTTTTTATTAGCAATCAGAACTCTAAAAAATTATAATTTTTTAGGGGATAGTATAAGCACAGCGGAAACCCAATCCATCCGAAATACTAGTCTGCGAATTATCTAGTCTTGCCGAAAAAATACCGGCAAAGGAATTATCTCCCCAACCTCCACCACGCAATAATGCTCCACCAATGGATAGATCACTACCCGGAAAACCTGGAACATATTTTCCAATCGATTCTTTAGAATTCCATTCATTTGAAATAGCTATCTGTGGTATTAATTCGCTAAGCGGTAGAGAGAGACTACCGACAACCTCTGTAAACTCCCAATTATCACCAATTAAGGTTGGTTTGTTTTCACCTATGAACAAGCTGGTCCATTCCCAGACATTTCCAGATAGATCCCAAATAAATTCTCCATTTGATAATTGAAGTGTCCTTTGTTCGACAAAATCGAGATCACTAGAAGCTTTTGGCATACAGTCATTCTTAACAATATTTAACGTATCATCACTTGACGCTTCACAAGCTTTAGCGGGATCCCCATCAGAATGTCCTCTGATTAATTGCCCAATACCTACAGAGCTTGGGGTGCTGTTCCAATTTGATGAAACCTTTAGTACATTTGTTCCTATAGTCATCCACTCATTGTTTGTTATGAGGTGAAACCCTTCTCCCATTAAAGCACATTTGGCTTCAGCGTCTTGTTGAGTTATTGGTGTCCAAGGAGTATTTGATGGTATAGAAACAGGAACTTCATCATTTTGAGAGTCATTGCATTCTGTTCCATTTTTTTTAGAGCATTTTGCTTCATATTTCATTACACAAAAATCAGAAGTTCTAAAATTAGAGTTACCAGGGACTAATAACCAATTTCCATCAGCAATAGACAGACATTTGTTTTGATTTGCAGCATCTGAATTTGATAGATCAGAATTTGTTTGATTAATTTCAGAATTAGTCTGATTCTTTTCGTTCTTAAGTATATCTATTTGATTTTTTAACTCTTCCCTCTCTTTTTTGAATATTTCAGCTTCTTCGTTCTTTTTTGCTTCTGTATCTTTTACTCTCGCCTCTGCATTATCTGCTCGTCTTTCTGCTTCAGATAATGATTTTTCAGTTTTAGTTAGCTTAGAGGAATCTGAGGATCCTATTTTTGCTATTTTATTAGAACTACATGAAAACATAATAGAAAAAATAAATATTGATAGTAAATTGAACATAAGTCATTCCATTTGCTAGTGATCTACCAAAAATAATTATCGGAATGATCTGATAATATATATAAGTATTTATTTAAAAGTCGAATATTTTTGACAATATTTAAAATTACCTTATTGAAGACCAATTTTTATAAGAGGCTTGGATGTCAGATCGCTTGAAGAAAAGCGCCCATAAGCTCCTCATTCATCTTCGATGCCTAGATAGCTAAGTGTCTGAAATTGCGTGCTGTGATTCATTGCAACCATTAGCACGGGCACCCCAGTCCCTTTCATCCTTTGCTGAAAACCCCAGGTTTTGCGCAAACTATGTGATCCAATGTTCTCTCTAATTCCTACCTTCTTGCACCAACGTTTCATCAGATTGTTTAGATACGAAACCGTTATGCTTCGGTTTTTACCAATACGGGACAAAAACAGAGGGGCGTTT
>JBGCDR010000215.1:0-5778 GCA_045105515.1 Oligoflexales bacterium | reverse complement strand
TCATACCTTTGCTCATAAGTGAGATTGGCAGACATAAATACCCCTTTCTTGCAAGCAGATTAGCCTCATAGACTAAACTAAATCCGCCTTCCGAAGCGATGGAATTTTTTCTTCTGCACTTAATCTAGCAATCCGCCTTATCCATAAACCATAGATAAGAACAATATGGAAGCCTTTAAAAACAAGAAATTTTTTCCTATAGCCCAAAAAATCTTGGTAGGAACCTTAGCAATCAGCTCAATCTTTACCATTGTGGTAACTGCATTACAGCTCGTATTAGATTATAATCATGACCTAAAAGCTATCGAATCAAAGTTTAAAACCATAGAAAAAAGCTATTCTGACACTATTGCGCTCAGTGTTTGGAATTATGATACTGATGTAACGCAATCTCAAGCAGAAGGTATTTTAAATTTGCCAGATATTGCCTATGTTGAAGTGAAAAGTTTTGACCAAGTGGTATTGAACATTGGCAATAAGCCAAAGGATCGTTTTCTAGACCACAAGTACCGCTTACTTTTCAAAGAAAATAAAGATGATGATACCAAAAGTGTTGATGTTGGGGAAGTATATGTAATCGCCTCTCTTTCTGGAGTAGACAAAAAAGTTAAAAATAAGCTATTAATTATCTTAGTCTCGCAATTCATTAAAACATTTATAGTTTCTTTCTTTATAATTGTTATCATCAATTTGATTGTAACCAGACATTTGACTAAAATAAAAGAATTTCTCTCTAATTTTGATCCAAAAAGTAGAGAGAAAAATTCAGTGAAGCTTGGAAAGCGTAAACCGCTAGAAAAAAGAAAATTCTATGATGATATTGATGTATTAACAAATTCAATAAATACTATGACATTAGATTTACGAAATCTATACCAATCTTTAGAATTAAAAGTGGAAGAACGCACTCAAGACCTTGAAAAAATAAATCAAAATATCAATGCGATATTGGGAAGTTTAACCCAGGGCATTATAACCTTTGGCGATGATATCCGTATAGAAAAAGAGTACTCCAAATTCGTCGAAGAGATTTTTAAAACCAGGAATATTGCGGGTGAGAATGGCTTGGATTTTCTGTTCAATAATTCTTCAATCACTTCTAGCCAATTAAATCAGGTAAATTCAGCAATCCTTGGTTCTATGGATGAAGATTTAGAGAATTTTGAATTAAACTCGCATCTTCTACTCAAAGAAATCGAAAAAGAAATTGAAGGAAAAACAAAGGTACTCAGTTTAGAATGGAGACCCATAATACATCAAGAAGTAATACATAAGATAATGGTTGTAGTGAAAGATGAAACAGAACTACGTTTGCTGCAAAAGGTAGCAGAAAAAAGGAAAGCTGAACTACAGATGATTGAGGATATCTTAGGCCAAGGTATATCAAAGTCTAAACAGTATTTTATGAATCAAATGGAAACTCTTGGAAATTCCATAAAACTACTTTCCAGCGGTGAGGCTAACAGAGATTTCTTATCGAAACTATTTAGAGACTTACATACGATCAAGGGTACCTCAATGACTTTTGGCTATCATTTAGTTATCGAACCACTTCATGAGACTGAGCAGTATTTACAATCATTTCTCCAAGAAGAGAACAGTGAGATCAATCTAAATTTCCTCGCAGATAAAGTAAAACATTGCCAAAGTTTATTCAAAGAGTATTTTTCATTAATAAGCCTTAAACTATTGGTTAATAATTCTGAAAATACTGACAAAAAAGATTCCTTCACCAAAAAATTCGACAAACTCATCTTAGAAAGTGAAGAAGAATTAATGGAAGACCCTAGAAAGTCACTCATTGAATTGATAAACTACCGTAAAGACAGCTTGTTCTTAAGCATTGAAGAAATTATCAAAGACAGCCAAAACTCGTTATCAGATCTTGCAAAAGAGCTCAACAAGCCAAAACCACGGGTACATTTCAGTGAAGATCAACCACTCATTTTAAAAACATATTCTGACTTTCTCAATGACGTTTTTGTTCACGTATTTCGAAATATTATGGACCATGGGATTGAAGATCAAGAATCAAGAAAAAAGGCTGGAAAGTCGAGGTATGGTAATGTATATATTGATTCTTACCTAGATCAGGATTTAATAATTATTGAGATAAAAGATGATGGAAAAGGTCTTAACTTACCACTTTTAGCTAACAAAACTAAGACAAATATCACAAATGATTCCGAAATTGCCGAAACTATATTCTCTTCTGGAATATCCACAGCTGAATCAATTTCTAAAATATCTGGACGAGGAGTTGGAATGGATGCCGTGCGACATTTCATCAAGGAGAAAGGTGGAAACATCTATATTCTGTTTACTGGTCCAAAAAATAAAGAAGGTTTTCGACCTTTTAAACTCAGTATATCCCTACCAGGCAAAATATCCCGAAGCTATTCCAGATCAAAATCAGCCTAAATCATTTATTATACTTTTGAATCTCCTGTATTTTCCATAGCGATAAATATATTAACAGAAAAAATATTTGAGTATATTTGTTTACGTAATACAATACTATTAAACGAATTAATAATTGAAAAGATAGGGCACAGCACATGGTGAAGACACTTGTGGTCGATGACTCTGAAAATATGCGCAATGAAATGGAAACGATTCTAAAAGAGCTTAAATGTGAAGTAGAGCAAGCCGAAGATGGAATGGTTGCTTTGGAAAAAGTAACCAAAAATAAAAATTATGATATATTAATAGTCGATTATCATATGCCAAATTTAAATGGACTAGGATTTGTTCAAGAAGTTAAAAAATTAGAACTTGATAAACAGCCAAAAATATTCTTTGTTACCACTGAAATTCAAGCTGAATTGAAAAAAAAAGCAAAAGAACTGGGTGTTAACGCCTGGATCATCAAGCCATATGATAAAACTATGATAACTAAATTTTTAACTAAGGCGATTACAAACATAACATGAGTTACGCTGGAATTGAAAGCTTAAGAGATTTTATTGAAACTACTATAAATACTCAAGAGCTCATCATCGACAATGTCCCTTTTTCGGTCATGATCATCACACCTGATGGTTATATTATCAAATGCAACAAGAGTTGCCTTAGATTTTTCTCTGCATCTCTAGCATCCCAAATTGTAGGTAAAAATGTAAAGGATTTTGTTAACAACTCTGTATATAAATTTATTTCATCAAAAATGAAGTTAGATATAGACTCTGCAACAAATTTTAGCTACATCGATCGGAGCGAACGTGTTCATGATATGTGGCTGATGATAAAACGCCCCTTTGCTTTCGCAGAACCAATCTTCATCATAATCCGAGTTGATATTAGAGAAATTCAACAAATTTACGAAGATTTCCTCCTTCAAATAACTAGAGGTGAAGCTATCGTTCAATTAACTGCTGGTATTGCTCATGAGATCAATAACCCACTGACGATACTTAGACTAGCCTTAGAACGCATCTATGAAATGGATGAGTCTACTGATTTGATCAAGAATATCACACAGAAATGTCTAAACTCAATGAATAGAATTTCCGATATCATCGCAATTCTAAGTGGTAACTTAGGAAAAGATAGCAATGCAGAATTTGGTGATGTAAATGCAATTGTTTTGAATACTATTAAACTAAAATCTAGACAGTTCAATCAAGAAGACCTGCAGATCGAAATTGACTTAGATAATGAAGATCTTATTTGCCAGATGTCACAAAGTGACCTTTTTGATGTTTTGACTCAGGTGCTCGACAACGCTATAGATTCCTTTAAAGAATTTTACTCTCCCAACAAATCAATAATCGTAAAAACAAGGCAAACCGATAAAAACACGATAGAAATTCTCGTTAAAGACAACGGAATTGGAATCAAAAAAGACAACCTCGATAAAGTTTTCAATCCTTTCTATACTACCAAAGAAGTCGGAACAGGGATGGGTCTAGGCTTGTTTGTTGTTATTAGAAAGATGATGAAATTCGGCGGAACAGTCGACATATTAAGTGAGCCCGAAAAAGGTACGAGCGTCTATTTAAAACTACTCGCAAAAACGTAAAAACTTAGGTTGTTCGATATGGATAATTCTATCTCTCATCTAGGAAATCTTGTTGCTTACCAAATAAAGCTTCTACTGGAGTCTTATAATGTTGAGGAAATTGACCAAACTCAAGTAGATAGTAAAAGTCGCGAACGACTCCTTGACCACCTTGCTTTGATCATAATCTCATCAGAAGGCTTTGAAGTTGTATTTAAACTGCACTTTACAGCTGAAAGTGCAGCCAATTTCTGGCGAGCTCGGTTTGAAGCAAAGGCGAATCCAGGAACAAAGCAAATTATCGATTGGCTAAAAGAATTTTGCAACTTGGTCGCAGGTAAATTTAAACAAACTTTTGAATCAGTAGGAATCGAAACCAATCACAGCATTCCTTTCTATTTACCTGGATACGTTGATTACTTCTTTAAGTCAGAATTATCAAAACTAGTAAAAATTAAGGGTGGAGATTTTGACTTCATTTTCTCGGCTATGGTCAGAGTTGAAGACAAAGATAAGTTTGCTAAGGTTGAAAATATAACGAACCAGCAGATTCAATCAATTAGCGATAACGCACAAGATATGGACGACTACGAATTATAATCCATCTTGATCTTTTTTCCTCTTTTTTCAGACAAACTATTCCCATATTTTTTTATAAGTCTACCTTTTTTTTACGATTATTCGCATATTGTCTAGCTTTTGTTACAAAATAAATCGACTCATGGTCTAGATCTTTTATTCTAAATTCCTCCGGTAAATTCTTTAGAATTAATTTTTTGAATGATTTTATGTCTTTGTTTTCTAATTCTAGTAGAATCATACTATCATTGATAACAAGGACCCCAGATTGATCGGGGAGGTCGATAAACTGGATAAATGAATAAGTTAACTTCAAAATTGGTTCGTTTGAATCAAGCATCTTAATTACATGAATTTTTGTCGGAGTAACCCCCTTATTAAATAAGTTAGAAAAATTTTCTAAATTTTCTGTTTCTTGCCTGATATGTAGATTTGTTAAAATATCTTTAAAAAATGCTAGATTTTTTATTGATTTTAAATACCTATCATCATGGTCAGACGTTCTGTCCAAGACAGTCATTCCTTTGTTATTTTTCTCGATCCATTCCTTATAGATCTTCAGATAAAGAATGTTGTATTTGAATCTTGCTGACGGCAGGATGCGAATTCTTGGAGGCAACAACCACGCTCTAAAGAACGTGGCTTGGATTTGACCCTAGAAGGGTCTACCCTTTGCTATTCATAGAATGCAAAGGAGAAGAGGTGTTTGCTAACTCTCAGCTTACTTGTCTTCTTGATATTTGACATACTTCCTTATTTTCTCCGAGTCTAAACCTACGGTATCGACACAATAGCCCTGAGCCCAAAAGCGGTTACCCCAATATCGCTTTGTGCGCAAGCTTGGAAACCTCTGAAAAAGCTGGATTGCAGACTTACCTTTAATCGTTCCCATAAGCTGAGATACGGATATTTTAGGCGGTACTCTCAGTAACAGATGGACATGGTCCTCCTGGACATTAAGTTCAACTATTTGGCCCTTCATTTTTTGCACTTCCACTTGTATTAACTGGTTTAAAAAATCTGCTAGTTTCCCTTTTAATACTCTGTATCTGTACTTGGGACACCAAACTATATGATATTGACAGTGCCAAATCACATGAGATAATTTTTGAAACCTGCTCATAGGTTCCTCCAAAAAATTGAATTATTAAGCCTAATCCAATTATACGGGGAATCTCGCAGGTGGTTAAAATTCAGGC
>JBGCDR010000214.1:0-9876 GCA_045105515.1 Oligoflexales bacterium | reverse complement strand
ATCGGCATTGTGTTGGCGGTAAATATAGACACCGACACCGCCGTGATTTTTTTTACATAATTAAAATCATCGGAAACTCTGTCATAAATCAATTTTAGAGGATCTTTCTACAGATTAGGTCCTAGATGCCAGTATTTTATCTCATTCTTGGAATTATGCTGGCTTCTTGTGGTATGTTTGGGAAAAAGAAGTCTAACTCCGGAGTTCATGTTGACTCCGCTCAAACTGAAGAAGCTAACCCTGGTGAAATTCCTACAGATGAAGAAGTATCGAGTGGTGATGAACTTGCCGATGCAGTTGCAGAGGCACCCAGTGAACCTGAGACAGCGCAAAGTGCTCCTCAAACAAAAGAATCTATGCCTGAGGTAGAAGAGGTAATTCCTCCTCCACCAAGTGTTCTGCGTACTAAAACAGAATTAAAGGCAGCAGTTGCTCGTATGTGGGGACATAAGCAATCAGATATTAATCCTGCCTACCTTCTAGTACAGAACAGCCTACCTGCATCAAACATTGCACAAGGCAATATTCATCCAGAATTCTTGACAGCCATTGCTCGGCTTTCATCATCAGCATGTGATCTTTTTTGGTCTAAGAAAACTGATGCTGGAGACTGGGATGAAAATACAAGCCAAGCGATTTGGATGGAAGAAATTCTATCCCGAGCTTTTATCAAAGAAGCTGACAAAGCTAAGGCTAAGTTGGATATTGAAGCTCAGCTACAGATCAGTGGTGTAATGTCAAATTCAGAAAAATTCTCCTTGTCTTGCTCGGTTGTAACGGCAAGCAAGGCATTTTTATAAAATAAGGAGAACTTATGTCTAAGCTAAACAAACTACTAAAGTATATTGAAGCTAATAAACCTGCACTGCGACGCCAGGGCTTAGAAGTTCATGATAACCATAAACCTCTTGTGAATCGTCGGGATTTACTGTCTGCAGGTTTCTATGCCAGCGCATATAGCCTAGCGATGCCAACAATCGGAAACCTTTTACTTGCCTCTTCTGAAGCGAGGGGTGCAGATGATATTGCTTGCCAATTAGATGTAAATTCATGCGGAGTCCCTTTTGCCCAAATAAATTTTTCAGGAGGAAGAAACCTTTGGGGTCATGGAATTATGCTTGGTATGAAGGCAGACGGTCAACCTCAAGACTTCGGAAGTGGGACTAGTACTGATTATTTTAACTATGGAGCTCCACCTGACCTTCATCCTAGTAAGTTTACGCAACTGATGATGGGAGGGCATCCATTTCTTCCTTATCACTATATGTACACTTCAGCATTGCAAGCCTTTGGTACATCATTTGCCAGCATCGATGCTGACATGACTATTATGAGTTTCTGCGCTCGTAGTCCAGATGACAGTGGAAGCACACTTCAGAATATGTTACCAAGTGTTGCAAAATTACGTGGAAGCGCAGATTTTCAGATTGCATCAAATGGATCAGGAACCAACCTATCTGGTATCAATGCTCTACCAGCCTTCGTTGGTGTCGAACAAAATACTAGCGTAGTATCAAACCCTGACATTAGTTCTCTGCTCGCAACCGGGCTCCCCGAAAGTGCAAGTGCAGATGTTAAAAAAGCTTATATGGATACACTTTATAAACTTGTTTCTGAACGAATTCCTGATGAGACTGTAAAAAACTTTTTCTGCAGTCGTGAAGCGGCAAAGAAAAAACTAGAAACCTTTTCTCAGTCACTGAATCCTTTCACAATGACTGGGGACCCCATTGCTACTGAGTTGATTAATCACTTTCCGGAAGACTCCAATAATGGCTCGATAGCATATATGCTGGCTACTGGTTTAGCTCTTTCAGGTGGTATTAACCGTGGTGGTTATGATTATCATAATCAAACATCTGATGGATATATTAAAGATTTTAATGCATTCGTTGGAGATGTCTGGCCCTTGGTTTCTTACTTCCATGCAGTGGGTAAACCACTTCTTTTACTCCTGACCTCTGATGGGTCCACTCGAACTTCCGCAGCAGTCGATCCTCGCGATATCATGATTGCTGGACAGACTGATCCAGTAACTACGCCGCTAGGGGCTAACAATGGAGATGGTGGACGTCATGGTGGTGCTGTTCTCATAGCGCTTAATCCAGGAAAGGGACGTCTTGACCTAGGGAGGGGACATCAGGTAGGCCATGGTACTCCCCAAGGTATTGCTGGAGATCCAAGCAATCCAATAGGTAACTATGCCTCCGGCAACTATCAAAAAGTTCTCTTAGAATCCATCCGTCGCCTTATGGTGAGGATGTCGGATGGCAGCTGTAATATGATGGCAGATTTTCAGGAAGCCAGTGGTGGACTTCGATTTGAAGATAACTTGTCAACTCTTGTGCCGAAAGATGCTTAATAATTTGGGGGACGGACCATTGAAACTGAATCGTTTGGTAAGTATCATCTGTGCACTTGGGATAAGTGCAGCATGCTCAAATTTGAGGTCAAAAAAATCCGATAGACCTCAAGATTTTCCAGCAACTAGTAGCCAAGGGGATGAATCAGCAACTGAGGAACCAAATCCTCAGCTAGAAGCAGTAAATTTTACCGAAGCTTTTAGTGCTCACCTTGCACCGGTGCTTCAGCAGCACTGTACCCCCTGTCATGCTACAGGTGCATATCCATTTATCTCTGAAGACAGTGATACTGCTATAAATGAGATAAGCAGGCATTTGGGAACAGATCTAGCAAGTTCGCGTTTATTTCAAAAGATTGCTGACACGGAACATCCACCAGGAGTTGCTGCAACTGAAGTATCTGAGATTATCCTACCCGCATTACAAGGTAGTCTTGAGGTTTTTTTTGCAGCTATTGCTAAATTGAAAACTGAAGGTGTACCGTCTTTTGATAACAGTACGGACATAACGCCTCCACCACCCACTCAGGAGCAATTAGGACTTAGAGAGGCATTTGATCGACATCTTCGGGAGCCGTTGCAGAAAAACTGTAACCGTTGTCATATCCATACTGATGGGGTTCAGCCTTTTGCGAGTTCTGATAATGATACAGCTTTTGCAGCTGCTGTACGCTTAGTAGAAGCGACAGCTGAGCAATCCCGGATCTTTACGAAAATTGAACCAGGTGATCATCCTCCAGATCTGGGATCTGAAGAGGTGAAGAATACTTTATTTCCCGAGATAGTAGCAGCGTTGCAAGCTTTCTTTGCAGAGGTGAGTCTTGATGCTCTAGCAAGCAATAGTGTGCGCAGTCTAAGTATACCGATTGCTGATAAGTCCAGTCGTTGGCCCATTCTCTCGGATCGAGGTGTTTTAATCTTCGAACTTGAAGGTGGAACATTTGAACCTAAAACCAAAGTAAAATTGCAGATAGGCCCCCATAGCAATAATCTAGCTGCCGGTACAAACATCATCCCATCTCATCCAGTGAGTGGTGCTGAGCGGACTTATAGTATTGGGAATTGCGGTCAGGATAATCCTCAGATAAGACAAGCTGCACACACTGTGGCTGCAGACTTTAATACTGGCGTTGCAAAGTATGTATTTGAAGTAGTAGGCACCTATATTGATCCTGATAATGGTAACAGTCCTGTTCTTGAAAAAGGTAATCCAAGGCAAGAAGAATTGTTAAATATATTGCCAGGAAACTTTGACTACCTCACAAATTCTAACATTCCAGATAACATCTACTCAGCAAATCGGGATTTACCGGATTTTGCCGGTTTAAGTTGGAGAGATGACCAACTCAAGAAAATGATTCGTGAGGCGCACCAATTCAGAGACAACCGAACCAATCCTAATAAACATCCTCAGTGGATAGATTTTTTTACACGCATGGATGCTGACCTTGCTGCAAATGGCGATAATAGCATCCTTAAGTACTTTTCTTTTGAAGCTACTGCTGCGATCGGTTCTGCGAGGCTAAGAACAAGAGCTTTAGATGATTCGGACAATATCGATGTAAATGTCCATGGTAACCAAGCGATTCCCTTTCAAGAGGCAATTGATATTTATGGGCAAGAGTATGTTCGTCCAGGATCTGTGAGTTTCAAATTTACGCTACCAGCAGGTTTTCCGATGATACAAGCTGATCAGGCATCTGCACCAATCAAAATTTTAACACTTGGTAGCGATGTTATGGGAATTAGGATTAAGGACCTAACAGGTAGCCAGACGGGTGAATTTATTTCACCGCGCAATTCGAACAATACCTGTTTTGATTTTAATAGCAATGATGGTTGGACACAACAAAATCCCCGTTTTGACCTAGAAATGGGGGCAAGTTACGAAGTTTTGGTAAGTCCTGAAACTCAGGAGATGGCAGCGGATGCTATTATGCTTGTGGTGGATGTTCCTGAGAATGAGCTTGCTGATCCTGACTTGGACCCAACAAGACTTAGGCACCCCATCTATGGTCTCGTTGCAACGGAAAATCAGCAAATGATTGATATTCTAAAATGGAACTTTCCGGATCTTCCTGGAGTTGCAGTGGAAGCTGAACTTATCAGCTACGATACATTTTATAAAATACAAGCCCCAATTTTTAAACTGAATGAAGCTGCCAGTTCAAATAATATGGATGTTCTAGGTTTTACTTTTGAAATCAATGGCAAAGAGGCCGTATCAGACCGTTCTTTCGAGGTTAACGCTGTTCGTCCTGGTAACGCGATCATTGCGTACGGGAGTGTGTTTATTCAAAAAGATCAGGGTGATGTTGCGGATGTCCTTGGTCTAAGATTTGAGAAACTCCAAACAGTTTCGCCTGATGTGGCACAAGCAAGTTTACCTAGTTATGAAATTCCACCACCACCTGGACAGGTCATTTGTAAGCGACTCGATCTATTTGTGGACAAGGTTATGCCTCTTTATACTCAACAAATTGTCATGCTAAGACAGGATTACAATGATTGGAATGGACAAAGCTACCCGACTATGGGAACACCTGGAGTGGATGATGCTCCTGCTAACGATCCTCAGTTCTATACCTGTAGCCAGTGTCATTCATCAGAACATCCTTTCTTTCCGATGCCTGCGGATCCTCAAGAATTATGCAATGAGGCTCTATCACGTTCAAACTTAGATAATCCTTTACTTTCTTATGCACTACGCGGTGCCCGTGGGCGGTTTGAACATTTTCCTCTCTATATGGCATTTGATCCATTTGATGGCCGTGACTTGCGGCACTACACCAGTGCTGCAGACAATACTGTACAAACCATTTATGGACCATTTTTGGGAAGATTCGATACTTACAGCTTAACTGAGCTTGATAGTATAGTTACGGCAAATCCTAGCCTAAGCCCTGCAGAACGAGATGCTGTTTATCGATATTTACGTGAGCCACCTAAGTTGTGGATTCAAACTGATCCGGTGACGGGACTTCCGTCTCGTAATCAGTTAGCTGGTGAAACTCCACCAGCTGGGTCGTTGCAGTCAACACGTCGCCTAATACCATTAGACGAAGAACTAGGCGATAATGACGAGGCAAAGACAACGCGAAGAACGTCGGTACCAACTATCGATATGGATTCACGTCATGATGATATTGTGGAGAAATGGGTAGACAATTTTGTTGAGTGGATTCAAGCTGAAAAACAAGAGAGAAATTAAATTTTTAATCAACTTCAATATTCTTTGCACTTTTGTCCCCCCCCTTCTCAATTTGACTGATTAATAAACTAAAAATAGTTTGCTAAATCAGTCTGTTAAGAGCTTCTATCAATAAACATGAATCGAACACCGATAAAAGCTAAAACAATGTAGATGGAATCGGGTATGAAAGAATTCATAATAATATTAGTATTTATGTTTAAAATTGGCTGCAGCAATGAAGCAAAGATGAACAGCGTGGAGAGAGCGAGTAAGCAATCTACGAGTTCAGATGCTGTAGTTGTAGAAACATCAACAGTGATAGAAAAAGAGCCTGAATTGATAAAGGAAGAGCCTAAGGTAGTTGAAGAAGAGCCGGTTGTGCTTGAGGAAAAACCTAAAGAAGAAGCTAAGGCAGTTGAAGAAGAAGAACCTAAAGAAGAGCCAAAGGTAGTTGAAGAAGAAACTAAGGAAGAGCCAATGACTGTGCAATGTGATCAGGGCGAATCTTTAGTGAATGGAGTTTGCATAGTTTCAGAGTTTAGTGAATGTACTGAATTTGTAGAGCTGAATATCACAACAATACCATCCCTTGAAAAAACTGGAAAATGCTACTACAAAAAGATCGTATCAGCTGTAGCTACCACTCCTTCAGGAATTGGCTTTGAGCAGGCGTCTGATGTTACAGCAGCTCGCCATGGAAATTCACCTGTGCCAACAGGTCATCCCTGGGTCTTGGGTGATTATATGGAAACTTTTATTTTTGATATAGGCGAAGATGAGAGTAAACGTAGTATCTCACTGTCAGGAGATTTTGTAGCAGATGTTGAGCAACTAGCAAATTATCCAGTTAAAATTGACAACTTTTTACTCATAGAAATTGAGCCTAATAATGGAAATGTTAGTCGATTTGCTAGAGGCACTGGTGATTCAGTGCCGGGTGGAGCCTTTATCACGGTAAATAACGAAAATGTTACTGATTTTGTCAGCTATGCTGGAGGTGGTATTGCCACTATCGATATTCTTGATCTTTCTACCTCTTTCGAAAGAGGTGTTCCAACCAATATTAGAATACGCATGCTTGATGCAGGGGGCAGCGCATCTGCTTCTGATCTGTACCTTATAATTCATTGATCCAACTATCGATCTTCCTGAATAAGCAACATAGAAAAAACACCTATAACTAGGCGTCAAGAATTCAGGGTCTATTGTATCCAATTTAGCCAGAACACGTTATTATTAATATTATTGTAATTTAATGTTAATCAGTTGAATTTATATGAAAATCTTTGCTTTGAAATTTATAAAAATTTCTTGTTTTGCTATTCTTTTCCAAGGGCTTATTGATAGCCAGTCCTTTGCTAAGCCTCATAGAGGAGAGCAGGACAGCAGAACTTATGAATCTTGGTTTGGACCGACTATTGGCATAGGAATTATCTCTGGAGATGATTTTTTAGCTGAAGGATTACACAGTGGTCTAGTGCTGGGATTAAAAGGTGGAATTGCAACAAGTGGCGATAGTTTTAGGCTTCAAGGAAATCTTGGTCTTTTTCATTCAAGAATAGACGTAGAGGCTGATAAAAAAATGTTCCAGCCAGGAGAAGAGACTCCCAACTATATTGATACTACTTATGGAGAGGCTGAAATTATTGCTTCGTATTTGAGAGGTGGATTTAGTTTTGGACCAATATTTTCACTTGCTTTTGGCACGGATACAAGCTTTGGGCCTACGGTCAACGAACAAGATTCCCCAAACTTTTTTTTAGGGTTTGAAATCAAAAATCTAAGAGAATTAGAGACAAGTCTCTTTCATGCGTGGAGTCTTTCTGCATTGATTGACGCCAATATAAGCGAAAGAGATGTGATCTTCTTGAGATTCTCTTTTGAGTTTGGGAAGACTTTGTCAACAGAACCCAAATACATAGTTGAAGTCAAAGAAAAGAAAATTATTAAATACAAAACAAAATATAAAACTAAATACCGAGACCGGATAAAAACAGTTGTCAAAATTAAACCTCAGTATGTAGTTGATGCTGGAGTCATAAACTTTGCTACAGATAGGTATGACATTAAGCAGGTGACTCGGGAATACCTTATTGCATTAGCATCATACTTAAGTGGTAATTTGAAGCGATGGGATCGAATAAAAATAAAGGCATATTCTGATAAACGCGGAAGTTTTGCTCATAACGAAAAATTAGCCAGAAAACGTGGAGACGCCGTAAGCTCTATTTTAATTAAAGCGGGCTTGCCAAAAGCTAGGATAAAAACAGTTGTCAAAACTTTTGAACAACCTGTTGAAAGTGGAGATAGTCCACTGGCCTTAGCGAGAAACAGACGAGTTGAGTTGTCAATTAGCGGCAAAAATGAGATGGAACCTATCAAGCAAAATATATTGCTCTTGCAGCAAAAACATCGAGTTCCACCAACTTGTATCGATAATAAGTGTAAATAAACAGCTGAGGAAGAAAGCACTATAGATTCAACTGGTTTAAAATTGTGACCAAAGAAAAATCATATTTTTTATTTCAGGGTTTAACCCTTTTGAAAACCTCTTAAAATCTATCTTGTCCCAATTACTATCCTTAAAGTATTTGAGGTAATCTGAGAGTTATATTGATGAATGATGTTCATTTTAGATTCGGTGCTTTTCCCTTCTTTTCCCTTCTTTTCCCTTCTTTTCCCCATTACCCAGCTTGCCTAGTGATTCGTGAACCGTTTAAAGTGAGGCCGTTTGTGTGCAAAATCGGAATAATCTTTTCGATTGTTTCTCTAACTCTTGGTAAGTGATCATTCATAATAATCCTCTCAAAACATGCTTTCAACTCTTGCCATGCAGGGCCAGCTTGAATTGGGTTCCTCCAATTGGTTCTAGCTATCTTTTTTCGATAATTGTCGTGTCCCATGAATTCCCGAGCCATGATCAACATTGACTCCAAAACTTCTTCGGGTACGTTCAAGCAGTTTTCCATTCGGACCTCCATTATAAATAGTGTACAAAGTACACTGGTAGATAAGCACACTAATAACAGCGAATTACGACGAGATCGAGTGGTTCCTGTTCTCGCAGTGAACGACTTTTTATCCTGGTCTGGATTAAAAACTGGTGAATGGTAATTTTTTTAAGGAGCCGCCTTTACAAAGCCTCTTCTTTTCAAAAGGAAGTGCTAGCAAGTCGTAGAAGGGAAGAGAGTAGGATCTTCAACTATAGAGATTCGGTTGATTTATCGTTCTTTAGCTATTAGGAGGAAGGTTTCTGAGAACTATTTTAAATAAATTCTTCATACTGTTGTTATTTTCAATGTATTCTTCGCTCAGATAGATATCTTCTGATAGTTTTTGTAATATTATGTTGATATTTTTAGAACTTAATTTTTTAGATATTTCTTTTGCTTTTTTAGAGTGAAAATTTTTGTATTCGATAGTATTCACAAATTTCATCATATCTAGGCCATAAACCATAGTTTGCAGATAGATTAAATTTCTTAAACGAGTGTCAAACTCATCAGGAGAAGCTTGATTCAATTTAGTATACAAATCGCTTAATGACCTTACGATCACATGCTCATTGGCGAATACCCAAAATTCTAACCTAAAATTTGTGCTAAGTTCTTGCTCATATCTAATATGATCAGCCCATAATTGATCAACTAACTGTGGTTTAGAGATCCTCTTAACTTTCTTCCAAAATGACTTCCAATCAAGATTATTAGTAGGTGTCGAAATAATTTTTTGTAATTGTGTGCCTATTTTGCTGTCTGAGCTACTAAAAAGCATAAGTTCAATTAATACAGCAGCCAATTTCTCATCTGCTTGTTCATAACAAGGGAGTTGAGAAAAATGACTGTCAAAATTTTCCTGGTATTTTCCTGGCGCAGCAATCAGAGAGAAGTGGATCATAAACAACGAGAAAATTAAAATATTCTTCATAAAAAAACCTAGCTTTGATTAAAAGTTCTATTCCAAAATGGTGATTTGGGGTAATAGCATGTAACATACTGGCCGAGAATTTTAAAGGTAAAAAATAGTAAAAATTCATTGAGAGCCCAATACCTCTTTTTCGCCTTTGCGGCTTGTTAAAAAGTGGGGGGTTGGGTCTTTTCTTGGGTGTGTTTTAAGTTTCTTTACTCTGAACAAGAGAGAATAGATAATCGACATAACAATTTGTTTTCTTTGTTCATACTAATAGAGTTGTCTAATTTTTTAACCAGCTAATATTATTATTTTATATGATTATTATGTAAATATTGATAAGCTGATCCCAAACGTAATTCTGGGAGGGCTTGATATGTTTATTTTCATGTTACCGGAAAGACAAGTGAAA
>JBGCDR010000213.1:0-3479 GCA_045105515.1 Oligoflexales bacterium | reverse complement strand
ACACGAAGATATTTAATTGCCGAAAATATGGTATTTTTCACTTATCACTGGAAAATAAGAAGAGTTTTTAAAATTAATTTCAACCGCGATAAAAAAAACTGAGTTGCAAAGGCAAGAATTTAGTTTCCGACCAGACACTATCTATGGGCAAACTCATAAGATGCTCGATGACAGACTTACCTCCAGGGACAAAGTGCACCGTATCTGGACCATTCCCTGTTGATCTTCATTGCGTCAAATTAAGAGTATCCATGATTCTTGTACCTGCTTGAGCAGCTCCAAAATCTACTGGAGCCTGGAAATAGAATATTCCAGCTATAATTGCTGCTGCAAAAAGCCCCGCACCAAACAATGCTTTGTTTAAAGCTTTCTTATTATTCTTCTTTTCAGTCAGTTCATCACCATCTGTAGTGTCTAGAATTTCGGTACCAATATCACTTTTTTTTGCTTCAACTTTGCTTTTAGCAAGAGAAACTCCAGGATCGATTAAACCTAATATCAAAAGAATATGCACAAATATCTTCATAAAATATCTCCTTTAGGATTTGGAGAGCGTATCAAATCTCTAATGTGCAAAGCAAATTCTTTCGTATACCCCAATAATATTATGGTCATAATTTTTTGAGGCATTATAACATGAAGCTAAATTCTTCCTGCTTGAAGCTACTTTCTAGCTGCATTTGATCTATGGTAGTCCATCTCTCCTCGGACCATTTGTGCATGTTTAGTATGGTATGCAAGCCTAAAACATAGACCAAACAATCTAAACCCTCAACATCTGGATATTTTTTAATCCACTTGTATTTGGCTCGACCTTCTGAATCTTCAGTTAGCTCGCAGACTTCACCACAAACTTGCTTGTAATACTCATCTGACAAGCCATATGGGAAGCTAATATATTCTGAGGGGAGTCCGTCATCAGTCTTGAGGTTTAAGCGTCCATAGAGATCCATTTTGATAAGATTCACACCAAGAGGGTATCGGTGTTTACCAATTCTCATGATCTTGCCACTGACTTTGATCTCGAATTTCTTTGCTGGAAGCACTTTGTCAGTCCAAATTCCTGAACCAGTAACAGGGATTACTTTCTTGCGGGTACGAGCAAAGCGGCCTACTGCATTGGTATTATGCCTTGAGTCGATTGCCATTTTGTGGATCTTAAGCTGGGTTCCGTCTGGCTTATCCCAAGTAGAACGGTGGATAAGGTCGTCTAAGTCTTCCCACACTTGGTCATCAGCATTGTGAGTGTTTCCTGGGATTACGTGGTGGTCGATCACAAAAAACTGATTTCTGATCACACCTGTAACCGTGAGTTCAACACGGTCATGCTGAACATCACAAGCAGCAAGGAGAATAGCCGCTTGCTGGGGTACAGTTCCTCGGTGATAGGACTTTTCCTTATCCTGTAAGGCTTGCCAGTCAGGGGTTGCAAGAGCTTCGAAGCTGTAAGGAAGGCCAAGGGTTGTGTTCCACCAGACCATAAGTTTTGATTGGTTTTGACCAGCATCAAGGTATTTGGCGAAATTTTCCTTCCAAGAGTTAGTGTAAAATGCATTAATATGGAAGCCAGGGAATTCTCCCTCGGAATTCTGGGGTACCCAACGTGTATTAGGGGGGAACTCTTCAAAGTCTTCCTCCCAAATCTTTTTAGAGCATCCTTTGCAAACAAAGTGAAAAGTTTTTACCATTTCTTTTTTGATCAAAGTGCAGTGCTTATCCCCTTTGCCTTCCCAAAAGAAGTTTTCCCAGTCTAGGAACTGCTCATGTTCGCAGTGAGGGCAAGAGATATAAGGCATTCTCTGATCAGACTTGAGCCAGTATTCATAGATCTGAGAAGTGTCTTTGATCGATGGGGTAGAAGTCATCAAGGTAAAGGTTCTCGGTGCAAATCGTTTCATACGCTCAAAAAGAAGCAGTAAACTGTTGCCTTCGATCACACCTGCAGAGTTTCTAGCTACTACTTCGCAGCGGTCGAGTTCATCGATAACCAACCATGGGGTCGGGAAGGAGCATAATTTATCAGCATTCCCTGAACCTACAAACCGCAAATAGCCTGTGGGCCACTGCTTATAAAGAATAGTGTTGCCATTAGTTTTACCTGGAGGGATCTTTTCAGCTAGCTTTTCACAATCCCGAATCATGGGAGAGAAACGAGCTTTGGAGTAGTCCCTTGCGATCACTTCCGAGGGAAGCATGAAAGTTATGCCTCCAGTACGAGCGCAGACCATGTACATCAGCATGTTAAAAAGCAGGGTCGTTTTTGAAATTTGAGCCGATGTCATATACACGCATATGCGCGTACCAGGCTCATTGAAGCAATCCATCATATCAACCTGGAAAGGCCAGCATTTGAACTTTCCGGGTTCTGGAGAGTCTTCTATAGAAAGAATTCTAAATGCCTCTGCAAATTCACTAACCGTCAGTGTTGGAGGTGGGAGAAAGCTCTGGGTTGCTATTCTTGCTCTCATCTTCGTTTTGTTCTTGATCTTCTCCAACAGCATCTTCTTCAGCTCCTGATCCAATTTCTAGCAACACTTCTTTGTGACAAGTTTCAAGAAGTTCAATGATCGCTTCTATGTTTTTCATTCTTGATAATCTAGGTCCAAGCTTTACTGACAAACTTAGTAACTTTTCCTTAAAAGCTAGGTATACCTTGGTTTGCTGGATCATCATTTCTTCAGCGTCCATTAGGTTTTCAGCTAGCCTTTCCTTCTCAATCCTGACCTTTTCAGTAAGCTCTCTGTAATACCAAGCCTTCTCTTGGGTTAGGTTCAGCTCTGATTTTTCATCATCTGTAGACTTTATAAAAGCGTTCCTGAGCAGTTGAAAGCAGTCATAGAAGTTATAACGCCCTTCTGTATGCACCACATGTAAATTTTCGATTCTTTTCTTTATGGTTTTGAAATCCATTCCTGTGAACCTAGAAGCTTCAGAAATGGTTGTTAACTCTGGTATTTTTTCTAGTTTCATTTTCCTAGACTCTCCAATATGTTTTTAATTTATCTCTAATCATTTTAACCTCTTATCTATCATTGATCATGGCCCTATAGAGCCCTGGGTTTTTGAAGAACCGACGGACGGGGCGCCAATTTCCGCCTAAGCCAGGAAGGACCCGTAATCATTAGGTTTATCACGAAGACTGGCCAGTCGGTTAGGAACGATATTTCGCCAGGTATTAGGGAATATTAGGGAATTGCTATAAAACAAGGGGTTTTTTACCATCGTCTTCCCATCCCTTTTTGCTCCTTCATTGTGAGTGGTTCAGCGTTCAACATTTTCAATCTTCTCTCGATGGATCTGTAGAAACTTTTGGTAGCTTCTTCAGTTGCTCGCTTCTCCATTTCTTCTTGGGTTTTATCTCTGCTCAAGAAAGTATGAGCATCATCAATTGTCTGCCTGAACAGTCGTTTCTTACCTTTGAAAACTCCATAAGAAAACACCTGTGGATCTCCACGCCTACCACTTGACCTGAATCTTCC
>JBGCDR010000212.1:0-22232 GCA_045105515.1 Oligoflexales bacterium | reverse complement strand
CACGAAGATATTTAATTGCCGAAAATATGGTATTTTTCACTTATCACTGGAAAATAAGAAGAGTTTTTAAAATTAATTTCAACCGCGATAAAAAAAACTGAGTTGCAAAGGCAAGAATTTAGTTTCCGACCAGACACTATTTAAAAAAATCAATTCATTTGGTATATCTCCATTAATCTCTGCCTCTGAACTGATCAGTGCTTCGCTTTGACTTTCTGTCAATCCAAATCTCGGTGTTATACCATCATATGATGTAAAACTATTATAACTATTTGAATTATTAAATTTCCCATTGATGTATTTAAAAAAATTAATTTCTTCGTTGGTAAGACTTAAATCTTCAGATTCACCCCACTCCATCTACTTATATCTATTGACAACTCTTCTAACCAAAGTATCAACACGTGACTCAACACTAAAAGCACTTAGAACTAATTGAAAAAAAGAAAATCTAGTACATAAATCTTTGAAGTTGGTCACTACAAAATTTTTAAAAAGTTCTTCAGCATCTAATGACACATTCTTAGAAGATTTAGATAGAGAAGCCCAACAAATGGACTCCATGAGCGATTTAATAATGAGGCTATCAGGATTACTATGAAGAAGCAGTTCGGCAAATTTAGCAGAAGAAGGGCAGAAATAATCTGATTTACAAGCATTAGCAATCACATAAGACAATCCATCTATTCCATAGCTTTCCATAATTGATAAAAGTTCTTCCATGATGTCTGGGTATCTTTTTATGATATCTTCACTGTAAGGAATAAACTCTTTTTTAACGATTAATCTCAGTAATTTTACGGCATTTGCACTATAGCTTAACTGCGCCAATTTTAGCTGGTAGGACTTATTATCATGATTATCTTTTGCTTCCTTTTTTCTACCAATATCCCTATTCACTGCATTCCTGAGGGCTATGGATGCTTTAGCCACTGCTCCAAGATCAGCTTTAATGGAAAATTTATCATCCACTTCCACGGTCAAGAAATTAAATTCTTCTGCATCACTTTCGGACATGAATTTTATGTCTGTTTGGTCTAAAAATTCCTCCAGTTTTTGTATTTCCTCTTGAGAATTTGAAAAAGCGGAATGAGCTATAATAAGCAGAAACAAACTGATGAGCAAATTCTTGAACATAAAAACCCCTACAACAGAATAAAAACAAGTGAATAGTAGCCCCAATTTTCTAATTTTCAAGCATTTTTTAGTTTTGAGATTATATCAGTCAAGAAGCAAGAATTTTAGCAGAAAAGGTTGCAAAGGGTACAGATGCCTACAAGTTGATATTTTAGTTCAGTTTAATGGTGAAGAATCATATAAGTTAATGAGCAATGAATTGGAACTGCATTCTTTTATGCACTGGCCGAGTAAAGATGTATTCGCCGAAAAATTGAATCATGGCTATTAAGTAGAAAGTCGCTAGTAGAATTATTGATTCACTCACCTTGGACTATCCCATTAAGTTTTAATCAGATAATTCAGCCGCCGATGGAGGTGTTGGAATATCTTCTAGTACCGGAACCATAGAACTTCCTGGATAAAAGGGATTCATCCCAATTAGAATTCCACCGTTTTCTTCAAATTGATAGGCTAAAGCTAGTCCGGACCATACCGTGGATGCCACATGTGGCCAGTCAAAATAGCTCCATGATAAACCGGTATTAAATCCACCACGAGCCTGCGGATTTGGGTCAGATTGAGAACTTGCAGGTATGCCGCCGCCTTTGTAAAAATCAAAGAGGTATTTAATACTATTTCTTAAATCAGTCACCGAATCTGCTGGCTGCTCACCATAGAAATCATTTAATGAAAGGAGAGCAGATCCAGTGTTCTCCATTTGAACCCCCCGGCCAAAATCAGTAAATCGCACCCCAAAAATGTCTTGACCAATTAGATCAGAAAAATCAGCATCCCTTTCGAAAAAAGGTTCTGATCGCAGAGCTTCTTGAGAGCTTTTCGATCTCTCTTCTGACCCACCCATCTCTGCTCTTGACAGCAAGCGCCAAGATTGGGCGTCAGCAGGGGTAGCTCCCAGATTGATAGTAGTGCTATCACTGCATACATTATTAGTTCCAATCTGATAGATCCCTTTTGCCTCATCAAACATTTGATT
The DNA here is from genome assembly GCA_045105515.1 of Oligoflexales bacterium. Taxonomy (GTDB): domain Bacteria; phylum Bdellovibrionota_B; class Oligoflexia; order Oligoflexales; family Bog-1112; genus JABSRF01. The sequence continues at coordinate 20,119 of JBGCDR010000212.1, read as the reverse complement.
CACGAATGTGCCTGCGATATCTCGAACCTGAGCAGCAAACACATTGTCCGTACCATTTACTTTTGCTGCTCCGACTAAGCAGGCTCCAAGCGCGTACATATCGATATTGTGCTCGGTCGATTGCCACATACCTGCTTGAGTTCCCGAGTTAGTTGGACGCCCCATATAACCCCGGTATAATCCTTGTACACATTGATGAGAGTGCAGCTGCTTCATGATTTCATTGGCTGCATTGTAATAGACTATCATTTTGTCTTTATTGTTATCATCAGCGTATTGAATGAAATAACGACAAAATGCTATACCCATCCATGCATTGTTACCAGTATCGAAGTAATCTGCTTCCACAGCTCCATTGAGAGTCTCACTATTAAACCTGGCTATCAGTGGTTTATAATCATTGTTATGATAAATTCGAAGCCAAGAATTAAGAATGTCTGCTGCTTTTCGCGGTTTGCCGATTACTGTAAAAAAAATTGATGCTAAAGCATTATCATAAACGTCGCTTACCTTATCAAATATCTTTTGACCTGAATTGGATACATCATAGGTATTAATTGTTTTGATGCGGTTATCCAGTGGATAAGCGACTTTTTGATTGTCTAAGAATTCCTCAACATAATCTAAATACACCATCTGCTCACTAGGTATAGACTGAATTGAGGGTGAAGTAGTATCTGATTCGTCATTGTTTTCGCTCAATTCAGGATTTTCTATGGAGTCTCCCACCCCTAATTTATCCCATAATGAATCAACTAAAATTTTTGCTGTTTCAACTCGCTTTTCTTGAGAAAGCTCGGATAATACTGAGTCTACTACTGCTTGAACTATTGCTGCAAACTCTTCAGTACTTAAAATTTCTAGAGTACTTCTCTTAAGACTTTCAGATAACCTTTGACTTATTGCATCTAGTTGTGCATTGGTCGCGCCTATATTCGACTGAGAAATAATCTGTATAATATCATTATCACCTTCAGTCTCATCGCCAGGGGAATTCTGACTTTTTTTATGAGCTACATGCCCAGATCCTTCATTAGTTTTAACAGATTTTCCACTGCACCCTAGAAGCTGAATAAAAACAGTCAAAATTCCAATTATTTTCAATAAATTTCTAATTTTTTACTCCTAGAAATCTGGAAATCAAAAACATATATTTGTGGTAATAAGTCCCTACTTAGTAATATTATCGGCTATTATATTTAAAAAATATAACTATGTTTTTGCAATCTTCATAACTACCAATAATTGTTAGATATAGTGAATGCTCAGATTTCACATTAAAAAATGTTGATTTTAAGAAAAGTACTTGGTTGGTGGTAACCAGTAGTTAGATGTTAATATTCACTAAAAGGAAATAACTTAAACCCTAAGCAATGGTCTACCACAGCAATTTCACGAAACTTCAAAAGAGTCCACAATTCTTGATCATTAAGTGGCTCACTGCTAAAAGTAATATTCTTGAGATCGCGACCATTATGATATGACAAGCGATAGTAAAGGTTTTTGCCTCCCTGATGTGCCCAAATGGTATTGCCGTTGGAAAGCAAGAATGTCAAAAAATTTTCCGTTGCTTCTGCACGGTCGTCTGGACAAAGCTCTCCAGCTATATCACAAATCTTAGCACATGCTTCTTCAATGCTTGCAATGACATGTTTTGAATTTAACTTTGGGGTGCAGAGAGCTCTCTTCCTATTCAGAAAACTCAAAATTAAGAAAAAAACTGCTTCACTATCTGTATCACCTTGAATCTGATCTCTTAAGAGTGGATCTATTTCCTGGATGATCAATGGCCTTATCGAGTCAAAACCTTTGATATTACCATTATGCACAAAGGTCCAAAATCCAAATCTAAATGGATGTGAATTTTCAATCTTTTGAAAACCAACAGTTGCCTTGCGAATGTGAGCAAGGACTGTATCTGCCATAAGTGATCTAGATACACTACGAAACTGTGAACATTGATGAGCAGTCTTTTCTGATTTCAAAATAAATGCTTTATTTTCCTGATAGAAAGCTAGACCCCAGCCATGAGGATTTGTGACACTTTGGTGGATGAGCGCATTGTTATCTTCCACCAAGTAAGGGAATACGGCATTGACTTCTTTTGATTTCATTGCGAACAAGCGGCACATACACTCACCTAAGACTCTAAAGCGTGGACTGGTTGACTATTTGCTAAATTGTTTTTTTGACTCAAGAGGGCAATGCCTGTATTAGCAACAATGATCAAAACACCACCAAAAAAAGTCCAAATATGAAAAGGCTCCGAAAAATAAAACAGGCCAATCGGGACTGCAAATAAAAGCCTAGAAAACTCAAAGGGAGCTACCAAGGCTGGCGTTCCATTTACTAAAGCTTTGATATAGCTAAATTGTGAAAATACTCCAATTACCCCTAGCGAAATAAGGATCAATAAATCTTCACTACTTGGTGCTTGCCAGAAAAAAGGAGCTCCAAAACTGAGTAATATGATACTGAAAAAGTTAGCCCAAAACATGATCCTCGGTAGATTTTCTGTCTGGGTAAGTTTTTTCATCGCAATAAGGCTAAAACTTGCAAGTAAGTTAGCAAGTATTGAAGAGACAACAGCCGTGCTCATAGCGATGCTCGTAGGCCCAACGCAAGCAAGTACCCCACCATACCCAAGAAGAATAAACAACCAATGAAGCCTACCAACCCGTTCTCCCAATAAAAAAATAGATAGAAAAGAGGTTAAAATCGGCCCCGAGAATCCAATACTAGTTGCAGTGGTCATTGGTAAATGGGCATAAGCGTAGAATGTCAATAACATTGAGCCGGTATAAAGAAGAACCCTTAAGAGATGAAAGCTACCCTTGCTAGTTTTAAGGTTTGCAAGTCCAAAACTAAAGCAATAAGGAAGGAAAAACAAGAATCCACATATAAGCCTTATGTAAACTAACATGGGGATACTAACCCGATCCTCAAGCTTACGGATTAAGACCATCATCAAGCTAAAACTTAATGACCAGCACAAGACCCACAAGATACTCTTATATACATTTAATGACACATTAAGAGGCTTCACAAACAGCTTTCTTCAAATTAAGACTCTAGTAATGCGCAGCTCGACTTTTGAGCACTTGGCATCAAAAAATATTTAAGCAAGCACAACGCTAGAGGCTAGTTAAAAAATTTTTACTTGGAAAATATTTCAAAAATTAACAGCAACAACAAGAAAGGGCAGAAGCAAGACAGAAGTCATTTTGGGAAAGAATGAATAAGACACTACTATTGCTTTTTTTATTTACAGACATTTTTTTTATACCGCGTGTTTATGGTGAACTTAGGTTTTTTAGACACCTAAATTTTTACCCTTTAAGGTCAAATTATCCAGCGTACAACGAGCTGTCAAGCGGAAAAAAATCATGAGGATACTCTTTTCTCTAATTGAGACTCAATTGGTTTTCTTCTACCAAGCGGCATGCCATCGCAAAATCAATTCTTTCAGGAATGTCTACTCCTTCGACACACTGTTCTAGGATTTTTTCCTGGACCTGACCAATCTGTTTAGCTCGCAAATATGGCACTCGATGAAACATAACCATTGAATATTGAGGGATAAAAATATTTGGATAAAGCTCTTCCAACTGAAAGGCTAACTGTTTCTTTAGTTGGAACTTAGGATCTCTCACAGTCTTGCGCATTTCAAGGTAATTTGAAATTGCTAGGTCTGCTATTGCATCACAGTTGGGTTTACGCAGTAATTCAAAGGATCTAAAAACCTCCTCCCAGGAATCCGACCCATCCATGCATTCCATTAGGGCCAAACAATCCTCGAATCCGCAGTTCATTCCCTGTCCATGGAAGGGTACAATTGCATGAGCGGCATCCCCTAGAATTAGACCTTTGTTTTCAAAAAACCAAGGTTTACACCTCACGGTAACTAAACTTCCGGTAGGATTATTGAAATATTCATCACAGAGTCCAGGCAAATATGGTAACGCATCACTAAAATTTGCTTTATAAAAAGCCCTGAGTTTTGAAACAGAATCAATACCTGAAAAGCCAAAATTTCCTTCACTTGGCATAAAGAGTGTAACAGTAAAACTTCCATCTAAGTTTGGAAGAGCTATCTGCATATACTCTCCTCTGGGCCAAATATGCAATGCGTCAGCTTCCATAGCAAAGCTTCCATCAGGCCGTTTAGGCATGCATAGCTCTTTATAGCTATGACCCAGCGGTTCTTGAGAATTTTGTTCACCCTTTTGCGATAAAATCCCCTTTCTGACAGCTGAGCTACTACCATCAGTTCCTATCACATGTTTAAATTCAACTCTTTTATATTCTCCCTTAACACCGTCGAGAAAATTCAACTGCTTATTTGAAAAATCAACCTGCTTGCATTGATGCTTAAAAAAGAATTTAACCTGACCTGTTTCTTCAGCAGCATCCAGGAGCAAAGCATTGAGCTGGCCTCGTGATATTGAGTAAATAACTTCGTGATCTTTTTGTCCGTAAGCTTGAAAACTAGTGTTCCCCTGTTCATCATGAATCATACGCCCACGCATAGGTAGCATGATCTTGCGAACTCGATCCATCAGTCCTACTTGTTCTAGAGGGAAAATTCCCCGATTTGCAAGTGCAAGATTGATTGACTTACCAGCTGATATCTCAGTTTTTCTTAAATCAGGCCGACGTTCATAAACAGAGACATTGAAACCTCTTTTAGCTAAAAAAATTGATAAGAGAGAACCGACTAATCCAGCACCAACTAAAGTAATTTCACGATCAGACATGAGACATACTCTCTTCAAGAAGTTCAACAAATTTATAAACATCCATAAAACAATTATAGAGAGGAACTGGTGCAACTCTCATCACGTTAGGCTCTCGCCAATCACTTGTGACACCCATTTCACTTAGGTATCCATAAACCTGTTTTGAAGCGCCTGGATTTGTACATAGCTCTAGTGACAATTGACAACCGCGTTTTTCAGGATCAGTTGGGCTGACAATATTCAACTTATTTGCAAGCTTCGACTGCAAGAGAAACTCTAAGTAAGCAGTCATTTTCAACGATTTCTGACGTAGAGGCTCCATGCCCCCAACCTCTCTAAAAACTTGCATTGAAGCTCTAATTGCTGCCATAGCTAGAATAGGCGGATTTGATAGCTGCCATGCTTCAGCAGAGGCACTTGGCTTGAACTCGCTTCGCATCTTGAAACGACTATTCTTGTCATGGCCCCACCAACCTGCAAACTTAGTTAAATTTGAATTATGGTGCTTCTTGTGAATAAAACATCCACCAACCGCTCCTGGGCCACTATTTAGATACTTGTAGTGGCACCAGACCGCAAAATCCACTTGCCAATCATGAAGACTTAAGGGAATATTACCTACAGCATGAGCAAGATCTATTCCAACTTTGCAACCACGCTGTTGTGCTAGCAAAGTCACTTCCTTCATTGGACTTATCTGACCAGAGTAATATTGAACCCCTGGTAAAAGAACTAGTGCAATCTGTTCACCTTCGCGTTCTATAGCCTCAAGCCAATCCTCTTTTGTCAAGAGGGTCGATCTAGATTTTGGCTTGAGACGGATCAGCGCATCCTCTGCAAAACCATGATATTTAATTTGCGAAGCGAGAGCATATTGATCAGAAGGAAAAGCATGGTCTTCTATAAGTATTTTATAACGATGTGAAGTGGGACGATAGAAGCTCACCAACATCAAATGCAGGTTCACAGTCAATGAATTCATCGGAACCACTTCTTCTGGCCTGGCTCCTACAAGCATAGCTAAATCTTCAAGGAGAAACTCATGATAAGGCATCCATGGGTATTCACCATGGGTATGCCCCTTAACCCCAAGCTGTTGCCACTTTTCTAACTCAAGCTCGAGAAATTTCAAACAGTTCTTAGGCTGTAATCCTAGAGAGTTTCCACAAAAGTAATATTCATCATCCCCATTTTGTTGCTTGGGAATATAAAATTTTTGCCGATAATCTTTTAACGGATCTTGCTCATCTAATTTCTGTGCAAAGGCTTTACCACTTTCAAAATTCATAAATCCTCCTCAATCGGATAGAGAATTGGTCGGCTGGGAGCTGCATCAGACTTGAATGCTGGAATCTGTAAATTCAAAAAATATTTTCCATCAGCGATTTCGTTACGTACATAAATCATTTCTGTAATCGTCTTCCGATATTCAGGATATACTGCATTCCCAACAAGACCCCAAAAATAATTATGATTGTTCAACTTGCCTTCATCATACATCTTGTCAACAGAAGGAAAATCTACGAGCAAATGCCTAACATTGCGACTCACAAGGTATTTCATTGCATCGAAAGATAGAAATACAGGCTGCAAACTAGGCCCATAAGTAGCACCCATTTTACTGATTGGGTTCGGAAGGGTACGGATAATAACAGCCTGAACAAACGATTCACTGACCGAAAATAAGGCTTCTTCTAAACTATCACGGGTCACCAAAAGGTCGGAGTCTTCTTTGTTCGGTAAGTATTCATCTTGAGAATTACCTGCCAGGATCGGATTTACAGAGATCAAAGTCGAAGCGATTAAAGAGTCTTGCAGACAATCATGGACGGCTTCGACCTTATTGCTAATATGACCTATGCACTCAGTATGGGTTCCATTGCAATGAGGGACCAAACTAATATGAGCGACATTGCAGCTTCCCCCAGAACCAGTCGACCCTACAAACCCACCGCTCTCGAATACCTGGGCATCAGCTCTAGGGGCAGCATAAAGACTTGGCTGCTCCCCACTGAAATTTAGGGGAATGCTAATATGCTGAGCATTTACTAGCTTAACCAAGTATTTTTTATTTTCGATAAGGCAAAACAAGTTGTCGATCATACAAACCGTTCCTTCGAAACTCCGAGAAGTTGTAAAGCACTCTCGTGCAATAGTTTTGCAGTGGTGGCATCATCAAATCCGCAAGTCTTTATTAATTTTCCTGGTTTTGCTTCTCCAAGCGGAAATGGATAGTCAGAGCCTAAGACTACTCTATCCGCTCCAAACATATCGACGATAAACCTTAGTTGAGCAGGATCATGAACTAGGGAATCCACATAGATCTTTTTAAGGTACTCACGGGGATTTTTTGGATTATCTACCGCACAGAGATCAGGCCGACAATTAAATCCGTGTTCGATGCGCCCAACAGTCCCCGGAAAGGAACCTCCTCCATGGGCGAAGGCTATTTTTAAGTTTGGTAACTTTTCAAGGACCCCACCAAATATCATCGAACAGATTGCCAAAGAAGATTCTGCGGGCATTCCAACTAACCATGGCAGCCAGTACTGAGCCATACGATCCTTGCCCATCATATCCCAAGGATGGACAAAAACGGTGGCACCTAAGTCAGCACAAGCAGCAAAAATAGGAAATAATTCTTCAGCATTTAGATTCCAATCATTAATATGCGATCCAATCTGTATGCCACTTAAACCTAGTTCCTTTATGCAACGCTCTAACTCTCTAATAGCGAGTTCTGGAGCCTGCATAGGAATGGTTCCAAGACCAAGGAACCTACTTGGATAAGTATTCACAAGTCCAGCAATATGGTCATTCAGTAGTTTTGCAAGGTCAAGAGTATGTTCAGGCTTGGCCCAGTAAGAAAACATCACGGGAACCGTGGATAAGACTTGGACATGGACCCCTTGAGTATCACACTCAGCTATCCTAAGGTTTGGATCCCAACAATTAGCTTGAACTTCGCGAAAAAATTTACTATCCATCATCATCCGAGCACAGCCACAGCGATGATGATCCAAATGAATAAATCCCCCATACCCATATTTTTCTTTGAGATTTGGCCAATTTTCAGGAAGAATGTGGGTATGAATATCAATGGTCAGATCCATTATTCCCCCGGGCAAGGCATGATGTGAGTACATTTATTACAGGTACGATAATCTTGACTTGAGAAAAAACGATCAAACACAGGTGGAAAGTCTTTTTCGATATTCTTTAAGGTGAAATATTCTTCATATAATAGATTGGTACAGTAATCACAGTACCACTGCAGCCCGTCTTTTTCCGAATTAGTGCGACGACGTTCTATGACAAGTCCCACTGTATTCTCAAATCTCTGAGGTGAATGCGGTACTTGTGGAGGGAGCAAAAAAACTTCTCCCTCCTTAATTTGAATATCCACCACCTTACCTTTCTGGATGGTCTTCAGGAGCATGTCTCCTTCAATCTGATAAAAGAACTCCGGTCCCTCATCATAATGATAATCTTTACGAGAATTCGGCCCTCCAACCACCATAATAAAAAAACCATTTTCTTCAAAAACCAACTTATTGCAAACTGGTGGCTTCAAAAGCGGTCTATGCTCATCAATCCATTTCTTAAAGTTAATAGGTGGCATGATTAACTCTGCCATATTTTCCCCTTCTAATATTTTATGCAAACATTTTTACTTTGGGTGAAAAAATTCAGAGCATCCAGGCCCCCCTCACGACCTAAACCAGAGCTCTTATAGCCTCCAAAAGGAGTCCGCAAATCTCGTAACATCCAGCTATTAACCCAAACAATTCCTGCTTCTATATTTTTAGCTAAACGATGACATCGGCTAAGATCTTGACTCCAAATACTTGCAGAAAGTCCGTATTTGCTATCATTTGCTAGTTGCAGTGCCTCTTTTTCATCAGCAAAGGGTTGTAAAGTTATGACTGGACCAAAGATTTCTTCTTGGTTTACGCAGCTATTTTGAGAAACTCCACTTAAAATAGTAGGTTCAAAAAAACTACCCTGAATACAACGTCCAGATGGTCGAAAGCTTGAACCTCCAACTAGGATCTTCGCCCCTTCTTCAACCGCTTTGTCCACATAGGCCTGAACTTTTTGGAGGTGCGAAGCTGAAATGAGTGCACCCATATTAGTATTTTCCTCTAGGGGATCTCCGACCTTTAGATTTCTAGTTTTACTTGTTAGAAGTTCAGAAAATTCTTCATAAATTTTCTTCTCCACATAAATCCTGGATGCGCACAGACATATTTGACCTTGGTTGGTAAAGGCCGCCTTAACGACTTGGTTTGCAACATCTTCTAAATTGGAATCAGCAAACACTAAACAAGGATTTTTACCTCCTAATTCCAATGACACTTTTTTAAACTTTGGAGCAACCATAGAAGCAATGGTAGCACCTGTTTGGGTACCACCTGTAAAAGAGATGGCTTTAACTGCATCATGAGCACAAATTTTTGCTCCTATTTCACTGCCCGCCCCATGTAAAATACTAAGAACTCCTGCTGGAAGTCCGACTTTTGAGCATATTTGCGAGAACAAATACGCAGTCATAGGCGTAATCTCAGATGGTTTTGCAATCACACAGTTACCTGCAGCAAGAGCTGGGGCAATTTTCCATGTGAACAAATAAAGGGGTAGGTTCCATGGCGAAATACAAGCCACAAGCCCAAGTGAATCACGTAAGGTATAATTTAGTCCAAGGCCTCCCATACTATGGGATTGCGACGAAAATTGAGTGATCGCATTGGCAAAAAATCGGAGATTACTTGCTGCTCGAGGAATGTCGACACTCATCGCCAAACTTAGCGGTTTTCCCGTATCCTGAACCTCTGCCATTGCTAAGGCCTCTGAGCGCCTTCCTACCTCATCTGCAAGTTCTCTAATTAAAGCACTGCGCTCATCATTGGAACTACCAGACCAAGCTGGATATGCCTCTGAGGCAGCAACAATTGCATCTTCCAGGTCTAATGAAGAGGAGTTTGCAACTTGACTATAAATTTCACCAGTAGCTGGATTAAAATTATCGAGGTAATCAACTTTCTTAGGTGGAACTAGCTCACCATTTATGTAATTATCAATTTTCTGCATGTTTTTGCTCCCAAAGAAAAACACTGCTATGCCAGAATAGATCCACCAATAAGTTCAGAGGCAAGAGGTACGTCCACCATCTACTGGTAGATTGATTCCAGTTATATAAGATGCTGCTGGGGAAGCTAAAAAACTCACTGCTGCTCCAAGATCTTCTGCTTTTCCAAAACACTTGAGTGGGATTCTTGCTTTTTCTTCTTCCACGAGCTGCGCTAAGGCTTTGCCCTGTTTTTTAGCCTTAGATTCCAAGATATTTTGTAAACGTACTGTCTGAGTTGCACCAGGAAGTACATTATTTACTGTAATTCCATATTCGCCCAATTCGTTGGCAAGGGTTTTAGCCCAATTGGCCACCGCCCCGCGGATGGTATTCGATACCCCAAGGCCATCAATAGGTTGCTTCACTGATGTAGAGATTATATTTATTATTCGGCCAAAGGAACTTGATTTCATGCCTGGTAAGAGGCTTTGCACAAGCAATTGGTTAGTTATAAGGTGGAGCTTAAAAGCGGAAAGATAAGCATCCTCAACAGCCTGATGAGCTGGTCCCGGAGCTGGTCCTCCCGTATTGTTCACAAGGATGTGAATGGGGGGATTATCTTTGAGGTGTCCTTGTATCACAGTTTCAACCTGCTTAGGATCAGCGAAATCTGCAACAAGAACCTTGTGTTCTTGCCCTTTGGAACGATCTAATCCACTTTTAACTTGAGTAAGGGAATATTCATTGCGAGCGAATAAAACAATATTCGCTCCCAAGTTTGCTAACTCTTCTGCAACCGCCTTACCAATTCCTTGACTGCTACCGCATACCAAAGCATTTTTGCCATTTAGATTTAAGTCCATATAAATTATCCTATTTCCCAAGGAGTAAAATCACTGCCCTAGCAGCATAGATTTTACTAACGACCTTGATTATGGCTAGATTTTAATTAAATCCATATGGATGTCTATATAACACAAAATCCCTGTTATTTCAGCTAAATTTAGGGATTATGGGACCAATAAAAATACTTAGCAGATATAAATGAGAGGAAATATCATGAGCATGAGTGAGCAATCAATCGAACAGTTTATGACTAAGATACCATTGACGGTTGACGTTGGTGATAACATAAAAATTGTGAAAAAGCTCATGGCCGAACATCAGATCAATCACATCCCGGTTTTAAAGCAGGAAAAGCTAATCGGAATCATCTCAGAACGTGATTTGACTTTTGTCTCAGGATTAAAGAATGTCAATATAGATCAGGCATGTGCTAGCGACGTGATGACTGCAGATCCTTTTTGGGTTCCTCCTGAAACCAGCTTAAAAAAAGTTTGCGAAACTATGGCTGTTCAACAAATTGGCTCTACTGTGATCGCTGATTTTTCGATGAAAATACTAGGGATTTTTACCTATGTAGATGCCCTTAAAATCATTTGCAAACACTTTTGAACATCTAAATATAAGCAGTTTTCGCGAACAAATGAATCACCGTTAAAAGAGCAAGTATTATGATGACAGAACAACTATTGAATTGCGACAACCTTCCATTCTTCAACTTTATTACCACGCTCAATAAAAATATCATCATCTAAGAAAGCCCCAATAAGCTCATTACCTATAGCAGACTGGGGTGAAATCACTTGTATTGTTTTTCCTAGCAAATCCAATTTTAGTCCAGCACCGAGAGAATAAACCAAATAATGATATTTACGATTTTCCGATGCTTGCATAGTAACCAAAGCTTCAGCAGCAATTTCATCAGAATTTTTAAATGTCTTGAAAACTTTATTAGATAAAGACATGATCTGCTGCTTCAATACTCGTGCTCGTTCAAACTGAGAACCTGCCAAGTAGCTTAGTTCAAGGCCATGAGTTTCATACTTACTTTTTGAAACTGCGTCCTCATGGGTTGCTCCTTGATAAGCAGATTCAGCAGATTTAATAATTGCTGCAAATTCAGTTTCAAGAGACTTGATAATAAGGCCCAATAATTGAATTTTTTCATTCGAAACTTCCATGTCCACCTTTCGACTAACTTATCAAATCCACTAAGAATTAAAATTCAAATAAGAAACCAAAGTTGTATCACACTCTAGGATACTAAACATTCACTTTGACCAGGCGAGGAACAACTTATCTAAGGAATACACCTTCATTTTTAAAGTTAAATCATGACAATTATTGCACCCGTCTCTCAATCGCAATTATATGGATACCATCTATTTGAAATCATTCAAGAGAGTACTATCAACTTATTCACTTACAACTTGAATACAAACTGAAAGAATGGTAAATGATTGCTTGGATTTTTAGGACTCGAATTTTATAGAAGTCAAATATTATAAGCCTCTTAGCCCCATTAAGCATATGAAGCATATTTGGAAATTGTCAAACTCAAACATTAAAGAAGCTGCAAAGCTCTTACGTAGTGGGGGTGTCTGTGCAATTGGAACTGAAACCGTCTATGGATTGGCTGCTGATTTCGAAAACACAGCTGCAATTCGAAAAATATTTGAATTAAAGAAACGTCCTCTTCATAACCCCTTGATTGTCCATTGCCAAACTACATGGTCTGATCTTGGCACCTTAACTACAAATGGCATTGTGAGCGACCAAACTGGTGATATGTGGCGTCAAGTTTACGAAAAAGTCGTAAAGCGTTTTCCAAGTGGCCCATTAACATTACTTATGCCTAAAGGTCCGAAAATTTCAGATCTGGTCACTGCTGGAAGTCCATATGTTGCAATTAGGCGCCCATACCAATGTGCTATGGAGCAAGTTCTAAAAATTCTGGAAATGCCGTTGGTAGCTCCTAGTGCAAATATTTATCAACAGTTAAGTCCAACCTCTGCTCAGATGGTTGATGCCCAATTTGTCAATCGCAAATTCCCCATCATTGACTCTGGAGACTGCAAAGAGGGTATTGAATCTACTGTTGTTTCGATCCAGAATGATACTTTAACCATTCACAGGCTCGGACCCATTACAGTAAATCAACTTAAAGAATGTGATATCAAGGTCAGACAACAAGTTCTAAGTCATGCCTCATCCCCTGGACAGGATAAAAAACACTATTCACCACATACCCCAATTCGCCTGGTAGCAAACTTGAATGAAGCCCAGCTAAACTTAGAGCCTGGAAAAACCGGACTTTTATTGTTTCAAGAACAAACCTATAAGCTTCCGAATGCTCTCAACCTCGGAACCGATGCAAAACAAGCAGCTCATATGCTTTATCGATCACTATTTGAACTTGATCAAATGGGTCTGAAAGAAATTATTGTAGTAATCCCCCAAGAACCATGCTTTCATGCAATTCGTGACAAACTTAACCGAGCTGCATCTATATAAATTTTTTCTATAAGACAGAGCTTGCTGCACTAAAATGCAAAATCCCACCACATAAAAATACTATATTAATTACCGCTGGTCATTGTAATAACTCTACTCTTCCAGGTAAGGTTTAACCTATCCATGCCATTATTTTATTTAATTATTCGAATTATATGCTAATAGTATTGGCGTGCTTCACAACTATGTTCTTTTTATTTGGATTAGGTTTAACCTATCTTCGCTAGCATGCATATTTAAAAAATAGAATTATATGTTAAGCATATACGGTAGTTTCAAAAAATGAAAATATCTTATTGTATGGTAAGCAACAAACTTGTGTGAGTGGACTGAACATGAAACTACAATACTTATTCTTGAAGATATGAAAAGGAGCTTTCGCCGATTATTAGCTTAGATTTAATAGCAACTATATTTTTAATTTGTAAAAACTTCGGATTTACGAATACAGGGAGACCCCTTATAGATGAGCTTACAGGAAACAGATAATTATAAGGCCGAGTATGTTCATGAATTCGTTGAAAAATGGGATTCATTGATTGATTGGGATGCTAGAGCATCAAGTGAAGGTTGCTTTTTCGTAGATTTACTAAAAGAACGCGGTGCTAAAAAAGTATTGGATGTGGCGACAGGAACGGGTTTCCACTCAGTAAAGTTATTAGAGGAAGGTTTTGATGTCACAAGTGCCGATGGTAGTCCCGTTATGCTTGCAAAAGCTTTTCAAAATGCTAGAAAAAGAAATTTAATTTTGCGCACGGTACAAGCTGATTGGCGTTGGCTCAACCGTGATGTGCATGGTAAATATGATGCTGTAATTTGCTTAGGAAATTCCTTTACCCACTTGTTTTCTGAGCGAGATAGACACAAAGCTTTAGCCGAATTTTATGCTGCACTTAGACACGATGGTATCCTAATTCTCGATCAACGTAATTATGATTCTTTGCTCAAGGAACAGTATAAAAACCGTGGAACTTATTATTATTGTGGGGACGATGTCAAAGTCGATCCAGAAGAAGTAAACGATAGTGTGGCAAGGTTTTGTTACCGATTTCCAGATTACTCGAAGTTTCATCTTAATTTTTATCCACTAAGAAAAAAATATATGCGCCATTTGATGTTTGACGTTGGATTTCAGCAAGTCAAGACTTATGGAGATTTCCAAGAGACTTATAAGCAAGATGAGCCTGACTTTTTTATTCATTGCGCCGAAAAACTATATGGAAATGAATATGGGGGTGATAATGGAGAATGTAACTAATAATAATTTAACCGAAAAAACAAAGAAATATTATGATAGCAACGATGCAAATTCCTTCTACTACAATATTTGGGGGGGAGAAGATATCCATATTGGTATCTACGAAGAAGATTCTGACTCTATCTTTGATGCTAGTCGTAAAACAGTTTCCACAATGGGGAGTCTGACTCCTATTCTCAATAATCAATCCAAAGTATTAGATATTGGTTCAGGCTTTGGTGGCTCAGCTAGATTTTTAGCAAAGAAATATAAATGCAAGGTCGAATGCCTTAATCTAAGTGAAGTGCAAAATGCTGTAAATCGCATATTAAATAAGAATGAAAAGCTTGAAAATCTTATTAGCGTCACAGCTGGAAATTTTGAAGAATTGCCATATGAAGCTCAATTTTATGATGTTGTTTGGTGCCAAGATGCAATATTGCATAGCAAAAATAGACAGCGGGTCTTGCAAGAAGTTTATAGGGTACTGAAACATCAAGGGATGTTCATTCTTACCGACCCAATGCAAAGTGAAGATAGTGATCAGAGTTCGTTACGAGCGATTCTTGATCGAATACACTTAGATTCATTAAGCACGGTGTCATTTTATCGCGAAAATGCTAGTTCTATCGGATTTAGAGACTGTTTATTTGAGGATAAATCGAAAAACCTAGAAATACATTACACTAAAGTTTTGGAAGACATTGAGAGAAAAGAAGCAAGCATCAAGGGCAAGTGTTCTACGGATTATATTAAAAACATGAAAAAGGGACTTCGGCACTGGATAGAAGGAGGCAAATCTGGAGATTTATGCTGGGGAATTTTCAGATTTACGAAGCCTTGCAATTCCGAACATAGCTAAGGGCTTGATTTCCGTCAAGGCGTCCTAAAGAAGCCAACGGAAAGAGTTGCTTATAAAGGACATTCCACCTCCTTTGAGACACTCGCCATGAGCCATAATGATATTTTCAGGATTATGAGTCATTAATCTTTTTAATCTAGACCGATCCTCATGTTTCTTGTACCAAGTAAGCCGCATTTCGAGTGGGGCAGAACCATTTGGCTCGGTAATCCCCCAAAAATAAGCAAACTTTCTTTTCCACCAACTCCAATTATTGTCTAAGAAATCTTCGGAGAAATTTTGACTGAGATCAGCGATTATTGCAGTCTTAGTATCTTTATGAAAAAACACCAGCTCATCTATAGCAAAAGACCCATTTATCCAGAATTGATCGATTTCGTCTTTCCAATCACTAGGTGCTTCGTCAATCAAAGGCGCACTAAAAGCTAAATCTCCACGTTTTTTTATCGTCGACCTGGGCCCCCAAATCTGGGCATTGGGGTATTCTTTTAGCCAATCTTGTAAATACAAATGATGCATTTTATTCGGACTCACTAAGTGTTTCACAGTCCCCAGCGGCTGTAACTCATTTTTCAGGGAATCTGAGAGAGCAATAGGAGACCAGACCCATAAATCACTACTCGCTAGTTTGACAATGACGCTACGAGTTGGATAAGGAAAGCCAAAAAAACTGACTAATTCGCCCTCTACAATCCATATGTTCTTGCCAAATTCTGTTAGCAATGCTTCGTTTTTCATGATCTTTATCCACCTGTAGAGTGTTGGTTTTTTACACTGCAATGCTAAATCCGCAATTTTTTACAAATTGAGAGATGCCTCACCATTGGTTATATTAAGAATTTATAAATATATCATAAAGAAACAGTAAATATTAAAATATCTGGAAATTAATATGAGAAAAAAGTGTTTGATCATCCTGATTTTATTTACATCTCTAAGAAATATTTATGCTAATAATTATGTTTATATTTATAATATAGGTATCCTAACTTTTGCAGAAGCCCGTACCCAATTTGAATGGACAAAATTTCAATGCGACAGGCTCCTTAAAGAAAAGATCTATATTGCTCAATCAGATAGTGATTCGTGGTTTGCACCAAAATTTGTATTTTTATTCGATCTCAAGGAAATTCCCTACTTCCTTAAGCATGCAAGTATTAACGCAGAAATAGCCATCAAAGAACAGCTAATTACCGAAGAAAAAATTCTAGAATTTCTTGAACAAGCTTTTGATGAAGCTTTTGCGGCACAGCAAGAAACTGGCAAATTCAACATTCAAGAGCTTAGGGATTTTATGCGCCTCGATATTTTTCACAAAATGATCAACAAACTGAAACCTATTACCAATATTTACTCGACGCCTATGCTAGGTGTCGAAGGTTTTTATGGTCAATATAATTACTACCAAACGAGAGGCAATATTTTTTTTAATGAATTAAGCGATGACCATCAGGCAGCAATTTTTACAAACCTATTTTTTGACCACAGATACCTTGGATTTGGAGGTGGCTATGTATCAGAACAAGCTGGAATTGGAGCTTGGTTTAAAGCGAAGTCAGATATTGCAAAATTAGGCTTTTCATATGCATTTCCTCTAAGTGCAGGAAGCAATAACTCTTTGGTTGGTGTCAGTGCTTATTTGCAAGGATGGTCTGATAAAATTGGCGGAAGTGTAGCTGCAGGATATCTTAGCCCCACGGGACATATTGTTTCAAGTGGGATTTATTATCGCAATACTCACTCACAAACGTTCCAATACCTTAAACCTTACAAAGGTAAGAACCATAGCTTGCAAAATTATCATAAAATTCAGTTAAAAGATGCGAACAAACACAAATATCGTTTTATTTTAGGTGGTGCAAGTAGTATGCCTATTAGCCCAGATTTTGGTGCATGGGTCGCCTACGAAAGTGTAAAGAAATCAATATATAGGATTTATACTAGACTCAAAAATGCCCAGAGCTATCAAAAAGTAGCTGATAAAACGGGATTTAAAAAGATCTTCTCCAAATCAAAAAAAAATGAACCTCTAAATCTTTTAACTCCGCTCAAATGGATTAAAGGCGAAGAGGCTGAAAAAATTGTCCAGGGAAAGATTTATGGAGGTGGCGTTATGGGAATTAGGGGTGGCTATGTTTTTCCTGCTGCCCATGCTGGAATTGCCTTTGAATTGAAAGGTCTGTTTTCCATAAAAGTTAGAAAATTAAAGAATAAAAAAATTTTCGCTTCCTTAGAAATAAAAGAAATCAAAGAGTGGGGGCCTTTTTTAAGTCTACTAGGAGCATACAAGTGCAGTTTTAGTTCAAATCTTGCTGCAGCAACAAGCTACAGCTATGAATTTGACTTTGAAAAAGAAGGTTCTGAGGAATCTTATATTGGACTACTTAGAGGAAAGATTCCCGGCTTAAGTGAATCCTTCTTAGTCAAATTCGAGGACGATCAAAAAAAGAGCTTACTTAGATATTTTGCAAGTCAGAAAAAATCATTGGCAAGTCGCGGCATTTGCCTTCTAGAGATGCAACACACCTATCTTCCAAGTCATAATACTTGGAGCGGTGTCGATATCGAATGGTTGCCTCATAACGACAAATGGACCGGACTCGGAGTCTCTCGTACTAGGGCAAAAGGCTATTCGCTTATAACTAATGGAAGATCAGTGACTTCTCATAAAATAATACTGCGTCAAAAGGTCAAAGAAAAACTTTATAATGGTAACTACCTTGTTGCCATGTCAGCAATGAATAAGAGGAAGTACGAACAAAATAATAAGAACCGAAAAATGGAAAAAGTCTCTGAAGAGCTTGAACTAACCGCATTGATTAAAGACTCATACCTAAGAACAGCCAAACAAGACAGAATCGCAAACTACTTGAATAAGCTGTTTCACACTAAAATTCCTAAGTTTAGGTATGACGTAGGACATGAAATCAGACAGGTAGAACTCAGACAAGTGCTAAGCAGCAGCGAATTGCAAAAATTAAAAGCTACCCCAAAAAATCAATTCTTGATATTCTCCCAAGCTGGTATCAAAGAAAAAGAGATCGCCAAACTCGTCAATGAACTACAATCCCATAGCTCACATGATACTCCAAAACCAATTTTAGCTTTCATCTTGAAAACAGGAATCAATGGTTTTGCTTTACTGCACCGTGTTTTAGGTATGCACCGTAAGAAATTATATATTATCACTGATTGCGATATTTATAGTGATCCTATTGATGAGGCTAAAAACATCATCCTCAAATACACCCGCAATAACTATCAATACCATCGTAAAAAAATTAAGCTAAGAATTGGGGATAATAGCAAAGTCATCGAAACAGCATTTCAAACTTTCTATAACACTATTGCACAACTTAATGAGGCTATAAATAAACTTAAGCATGATCCTTTCATTCGCTATGAATTAAATCTTCATAACACCAATGCTCATTCTTTTTACTACTATCATGCTCACAAACTTTCTCTGCTAGCTGCTAGAACTCATCTCCTTGCACTTTTTGACCTTAAAAGACAGGGAGTATCCTTAGATAAGAGGTTGAGTATCTACAATCAGATCAAAACAAAAAGGTACAGAAACCTCGCCTATTATCTTGAATATGATGATCTTGATCGTATCCAAACAATAGGCCTCTAAAATACAAGTAAATATGTAGGGTAAAATACCTATAAATTACCTTGATTAATCTCTCTTAAGAAATACATTAAAAAACCGAACACTATTACCTAATAGGAGAGATAGGGCTTGCTTCAAAACGCACTCAAAATCAAACTCAAGAAAGTGGATGGGATCAGCAAATCCAAAGGAGATCCTTATCTAATATTTGATTTAAATAAAAAAATTTATGCTGTTCCCCTAAATACTGTCCATCGATTTGAGGAGATGAAAAATATCCATAAAGTTCCATCTTCATTTAACTTTTTCCAGGGAGTGGTCGGTTACCTTGATGATTTTGTTGGAGTTTTAAATCTAAAAAAAGCTCTAAAAATAGAGGGGAACAAAGATATAGGCGATATCCTCATCCTTTTCAAAAATGGCCACACTTTTCTAGCTGCCGCAGTCGATGATATAAGGGATATAGTTTCTATCCCAAAAGATTCTATAAAACAAGAAGTGCCTCTCGAGACGGAAAATAATGAAATTTTTATAGGCTTCTCAAAAATGGGCTCTGAAATAGTCACTCATCTTAATATTAAATCTTGGATCGGCAGGCCTGACATTAGTGAACTTACAAGTATGATAGCTAAACACATTAAAGAAAATAAAAAAGAATATGAGAAGCGTGCATGAGTAATAAGCTAGATGTCATCCAATCAAATGAATTAAATCATCTAGTCGATGACTGGCAGGATCTATGTTTCCGCCTGCTTGAAGAAGAAGTATCCCAGCACGTGATCGAAGAGTTATCGAGATGTCTGCATACTTTAAAAGCTTATTTAAGTACCTTTATCCATTACAATGAAGATTTGGTAAATATTTGCCGGAGCGATCTAAAACAATTTAGCAAACCTATTTTGAACATACTGCTAGATAGTCAGGCATACCTATCAGACTTCCGTGATGTATATATTTCCGATGACGACTTTGAAAGAGACAAAATACGTGAAGAAAAAATTGTAGATCAGATAGTCGCAATTACCAAAAAAGAAAAATATAACGACAAAGATGAAGAAGGCGAACAGATCGAGCTTGATATGGACATACTAGCAGACAGGAGCACTGACTGAACTCTAAAAACTCGTCATACAAGCCGAAGACATATTAAAAATCAATTTTCGCACAGATTAGGTATTATGCTGAATTTACATATGAATTCAGGAAATCTGTGGGCATGAAACTAAAAAATATCAAC
>JBGCDR010000211.1:0-2567 GCA_045105515.1 Oligoflexales bacterium | reverse complement strand
TTTTCCTTATAACATAACTATAAGACTCTTTACATGTTGCGCGCATGGGCACCCCCAAGATCTTTTGATTTTCCGACATTTATAGCCTTTTTAGAGAAACTGGGGAAATTCGCTAAAGATTATAGTGCTCTAAGCCTTACATACAAAAGCGGCGGTGTGTTTCCAATCAGGCACTAATTAAGAATAGAAAATCTTACTGAAATAATACTTTATATTGGCGTGATTTTAAACCCTTATAACTAGTAATATAGTAATTTAAGGATAATACCGATAAGTGTTTTGACGCAATGTTAAGGGGTTTCTATGCTTAGGTATCTAATCATTAACTTATCTTTAAGTATTTCCATGCTTTATATGAATGCCTGTTCCGAGCAAACTTCATTCAAAAAATCGGACGGTAAGATCAATTCTGATAGCGTTGAAAAAAATTCTAAGGAACAAAAGGCCAACAATTCAAAAAAAGATAAAGAGTCTACCAACTCAAATAAAGACCAGAAAACGGATAGTGAAGTCAGCACACCAATTGTTGTCGATAATGAGAAGGAAGAAACTCAAATTATTGACACTGTTAATAAACAAGAAAATGACTTGGCTTATCTGGTTGCTAGTGAATGTGGTATGCCAGAGTATTTAGTTTTATATAATGATCTCTCACCTTCTATCCTGGATGAAAGTTTCATGTTTCCATTACAAACATACAACCCCAAAGATAAAGATAGTGACTTAAGTATTAATATAGACGCAGAAGATTTTAAATCTGATGAATCTATTTTAATCAGAGGCATGCTACGAACTCAAGAAGGGACTCCTCTTACTGGCGCTGTCATTGATATTCTGCAGGATTCTCCTGATGGAGATTCTTGGTTAGAAGCTAATTCGGACAGCCCAGATGCTGCTCAATTATGGGGTAGATCCCTGACTGATGATAAAGGGTGTTTTGAGTTCAAAACTTTTAAATTTGCCTCAAACACCTCTGGAAAAGAGCTAGCATTTCAGATTACTCCTTGGAATCAAGAACCTAAAAAAATTCAGCTTAAATTTTCGGTTGAAAATGGAACAAAAGAAATAGTGGTTAATAATTTGAATGATAAAACAAGGGTCATATTTTTTAATCCTATTCTATGACAATGAGGTCAGCAATTTGAGCATTAAGAAAAATCGCAGAACTTGGCTGAAAACGAGTGGTGGCCTTGGAGCCTGGTTCTTATTGAGCAAGCATAGTAATGCTGCTATCCCAACTCCTCCGCAGACAGAAGGACCATTTTATCCGATTGCAGACCAGCAATCAAAAAACTGGGATTTGACTAAAATCGAAGGAAAAACTACCGAAGCGAAGGGTGATCAAGTTCTAATCATGGGTCAGGTGGTAGACATCAATGATCAGCCAATTTCAGGAGCTGTAGTTGATATGTGACAAGCTTGTTATACTGGAAAATATTCTCACCCTGGCGATCCAAACCCAGCACAACTTGATCCTAACTTTCAGTATTTCGCAAGGTTCATAAGTGATAATGAAGGTAAATTTAAAGCCAAAACGATAATACCTGGATCATATGAAGTTAGTCAAACTTGGGAACGTCCCCCACACATCCATTTTCGCGTTGATGCCTGGGGCAAGGAAACTTTAACCACACAGATGTATTTCAAGGGGAACCCTCTAAATGGGGTAGACCAAATTCTAAATGCTATAGCTCAACCCGCCCGAGACTCGGTTATCGTAGATTTTTCTGAGCAAACAGATGAGTTTGGCACCCCTATGGGCAATTTTATAATTTGCGTCACTTAATTCATAAGCCTGAAATTGTAACGATTTATCAAATTCTCGAGACAATCGCTCATTGAAAACCATTCAATTAATCAATCCATAATTAATTATTATATTCTTTTTGACTAAAGAAACTTCATATGCTATCGCTCTGATTACTAGAAGTGCGACCATATTAGTTCAAATATTATACAGAATATAAGAGATACAAATATGCTGCTTAAATTTAAATTTACCATTCTATCCCTTGCTTGCCTTATATCAGCTTCGTTCAGTTATGGCTTTTCATTTAATCTTTCCGATCATGAAAATTATCGGAAAAACCCTGATCGTTTAGTTGAACAGATCACAAATAAATTATGCAATCATGAGGAAGTAGAAACTGATCTAGATGAGCTTAAAGAATTAGTCAATAGAGCTGAAAATTTAAACTTACAATCTATGAACAACATCAAAAAATTTGCGCAGGCAATGCAAAAAGACTTTCAAAAATCAAGATTTTTGCGATCTCAAGAATTTAAGAAGGCACAATTGATTGCCGAAGAGATTGATAATATTTGCGTCGATACCATAGACAGACGTAGCAATCTTCAAGCCCCTCATCTTTCAAATTATGATGAAGATAGTCTGGAGAAATACCTAGCCGATGCAAGATCATTCATTATTTCTAGTTTGGACAAACCACATTTAAGCCTCCTGACTCATAGATTCAGAATAGAGACAAATTAATTCTGAAAAAAATGCTTATCCAACAACATTTTTGTAGTTTCGAACGGTTTTTTTTATAATGCATTAGCAGCAT
>JBGCDR010000210.1:0-3721 GCA_045105515.1 Oligoflexales bacterium | reverse complement strand
AATTATGGAAGAGCAATCACAAAAACGGAGGAAAAGTTTCATGACAACCTAAAAATAATCGGGCAATACTTAATTTAAAAACCCTTAAAATTACAACGATAAATCCCGCCAATCAGTTATTGAAATTCCTATACATTAAAGTTGGACCTACAGAAGTTAAGCCTAAAGAATTTATTCCAGAAGGCTCCAATATTGAAGAAGATGAAGTAATTCCAAGCTTTGTTCCTGAAATAAAAATAGGCCTAGGCTGGGATATGGCTAAAAGAGGCAATGGTAATGTTGACCTAGACGGGAATGCTCATATTCTAGATAAAGATGGAAAAGAGATTGGCCTAGTTTACTACAACACCAAAAATTGGAAAAACCTAGTTGTCAGTGGTGGAGATAACCTTACTGGTGAGGGTGAAGGAAATGATGAGGAAATAACTATCAAGCTACAGGATATTGCGAAAAAACATCCAGATGTTTCTAGAATTGTAATATCTGTTACTGTTTATACAAACCAGACATTTAGCGTTGTAAAAAATGAGTTCTGTAACGCATCTTTTAAGCATCCTAAGACTGGAAAAGAAGTAAAACTAATCGACTACAATTTAGATGCGATGGAAGAGCTTGAAAGAGAAAGAGGAATTGTTTTTGCTAATATCTATAAAGATGCAAACAACAATTGGAGATTTCAGCCGATTGGAAAACCTGTTTCAATTGAGTCTGCAGCACACCCCAAAGCTTCTGATGCCCGTGATGACATTGAAGAATTGATTAGTAACCTCACTATAAAGTGAATCCTTCCGAACTCTAGGAAGAGCTTCTAGCTCCACTCCCTTCGAGGGACTTTCTGACACCTACCTTTTAAAGGGTAGGTATTATTAAGGTGAGTGAAAATTTTTTCTGCTCTAATTCTTTTTTAGGCAGAATATCCTCTCATGAAAAATGAACCCAACTTCTCAAAGTCACATCTATGTCTTTTCATAGCCACTAAACATCCCAAACAAGACTCCTCTAGTGCAAATTTATCTATATTTTCAGAAGATTAAATTGCTGGTGTTGCTATTTTAAGCAGATTGATTAGAATCTTCAATCTTTCTGCATTAGGTAGCTTACCACCCATCATTAAAGAGGATTTAATGAGACGAGTTTTATTCTTACTATGCCTATCAACAACATTTACTAGCTGTAATAAAATGCCTTGGCACAAAAAAGCCCGTAATCAGTCAAAAGTTGAAATTACATATGATGAGTATGGTTTTGATGAACAAGGTAATCATAAAGAAACTAAATCTGAGTTCGATCCACAAGGCTTTAATAAAGAGGGAAAACACGAGAATGGGACCTGTTTTGATGATTCTCACCAGACCAGAGAAGGTTCTTTTTACCGTGATGGGTATGACTATGAAGGTTATGATTTTCTAGGATATGATTCAGAAGGCTATAACAAAAAAGGATTTAATATATTAAATATCCATCGGAATGGCACCCGGTTTGATGAAAATGGCTTAGCTTACCATGGAGAAAAGTTCTATAGTGGCTACGATGTTAACGGCTATAATCAAAATGGTTTCGACATCAATGGCTTTGACAGAGAGGGCTATAATCATAGGGGCTTTAATGCGCAACACCTTCACCGTAACGGCACTTATTTCGATGATAATTATGGATTTACCTATGACTACAGCACTCATTATGAGGGCTATGATAGAAATGGCTACAATTATAGTGGCTATAACCGAGAAGGTTTCAACCAGCATGGCTTCGATCGAAATGGATTTGACCAGACAGGATTTAATCGAAATGGATATAATCGGGAAGGTTTCAACCAGGCTGGATTTAATCGAAATGGATATAATCGGGAAGGTTTCAACCAGGCTGGATTTGATCGAAATGGATATAATCGAGAAGGTTTCAACCAGGCTGGAAGAAACCAGTTTGGTTTCGATCGCGACGGTAATAACTTAAACGGAACTCGTTACGATAACAGTGGTTATGACCACGCAGGTTACGATCAGAATGGTTTTGATCGTAACGGTTTCAACACGAATGGTTTTAATAGAAATGGCTTCGATCAAGATGGCTACAGTCTGGATGGCTATAACATGGAAGGCTATGGTCGGGATGGTTATAACCAACAAGGCTTTGATCGCAGAGGCTACAGCCGAGGAGGTTTTAATCTCCAGGGGTTTCACCGAAACGGAACTCGTTTTAATGAGCAAGGAGAATCAGCTGCAGGAGATCGGGTTGATTCATTGGGATTTGATTCCTACGGCTTTGACATAAGAGGCCTAGATACCGAAGCTGCAAAATTACACAGGAATGAGAAAGCTAAAGAACTAATGGCTTACCTAGCAAATATAGGTTTTGGGCTTTTTGACAATATCATGCAAGAAGAATTGGAACATAACCTAGATAATTTGCGCGAGGGTCTTGATGCCCACGTTGGCCGTGGCCTTAGAGAATTACCAAGTGATAAAGAAATCTTTAATGATTTATTCCAAACCAAAAAGCACTTAGAGCAATGGGCTCCTTTGAACACTAGCCTCCAAAATGACATAAGTCTTTCTCATGTTGATGAAAAACTTAAAAAAGAACAGCGAGTCTTAGACTATGAAGAACTATACCAGTCTTTAAATATTTCACAGGATTTTTATTTAGAGTTGTATCAAGCTCTTAACCACAATGCTTTTTTACGAGAAGTTGAATTCCCTGATGAAACAGACGATTATTTAAATTCAGATCATGATCGAAAAAGGGATTATCTCATACTTTTTTTAGGATCTATTAAAAACCAAAATAACAACGAGCAACTCACCAGAACTATAAGTACAAATGTTTGGGGTTATGCCACCAATGGAAATAGTTCTTCTTGGTTTGCTGAAATGCGCTACAAACTTTTTAAAATATATGAAAAAATTTCTGACCTAAGTTCAGACGACAAGAAAACCCTCTTAAGCCACTTTATTCATGCAGGTAAACATTGCTCAGATGCTAAAAAAGATCAGATTGAAACCGCTTTAGGGCTTTTTAATCCTGAAGCGAAAGCCGATTTAGAAATTCGTGAGCAAGCACTAGCCACTAACCTAGAAGAAAGAATGGAGTCGACAGCTGCTATCGAAAAAGCAAAGATTCTTTCAGGACGTATAGACGCTGCCTATGAAAAGGCTCTAAATGGGAACCTACATATTGTAAATGGTAATTTTTCTGCAGACTATATCAGAACAGAGGGTATTACGTTCAAAGCTGCAACCTGGGATTTCTATGCACCAAAACTTGGTTTGAAGAAAAAAGGAACCATGTACGGTAGCATGCGATTTATTATTTCAGATGAAGAACTGTTTGGTCCCGGGGCATACACTTCGAATACCTTAATAGACAGAATTAGATCTGCAAATGGAAAAGAAATCCTAGACACCTATCTTGGTTGCATGCAGCATGTAGTAAACTATCAAGACAAGGTATATCGGGCAGTGCTGATTGAGAAAGAATTTTTAAAATAGAGCTTAGGAGCAATGGAAACCATAATTTCCGAATTTAAACTACTAAGTTTTATTTAAATGATGTTTAATTACCCGCACAAGTTCCGCTACCTTGAATAGAGTTGTCTAACAATTGATAAAACCCTTTGGTAGCTTAATTTATGTTATTTTATAGTTCCAAAGACCTGCTGCTGCGTAACCTATTTCATCACGAAGCTTATCAATTCTGACTCTTAACTTTGAAGAAGCTGCGT
>JBGCDR010000209.1:0-3152 GCA_045105515.1 Oligoflexales bacterium | reverse complement strand
GTTGATATTTTTTAGTTTCATGCCCACAGATTTCCTGAATTCATATGTAAATTCAGCATAATACCTAATCTGTGCGAAAATTGATTTTTAATATGTCTTCGGCTTGTATGACGAGTTTTTAGAGTTCAGTCAGTGCTCTATCATCTTTAGTAAATCTCGAAGTTCTTTTTGTAGATCAAAACCCAATTCAAGATTATAATATTCTTAATAAGCTTCAATCCCTCAAAAGTTTGTGCACTTAAGAGTTTGAGGATATGAGGCAAGTCAAATTTCTATTCTTAAGAATCCTATTTTTTTCTTCGAGTTTACAATTATAAAAAATATTTATCTTATATTTTTAATAAATTTTTCAAGTTCTTGAAAATTTTTCTTTGACAGTAATATTTCTTCTGTTTCAAAGTCAACAATTGCATATTCTGTTTCAACACCAACAGCAGCAATAGAATTCTCAATATCTTGAAAATTCTGCTCCATATATTCAGTATGGATAATTTTTACTAATCTTTCACTTACTTTTAAGGGTTTAAATCTATCAATTTTTCGAGAGTAACTTATACGATCTTCCCACACAATATAATCCCATTGAGGCATATCAAAACATTCATCATCAAAATAAACTAGTTGTTCCGCAAGAGTCTTACCGGGAGAATACACTAAAAATTCTGCAGCATTTAAATTTGTTCCAAGTATCAAAAAAATTATTATTAAGTATTTCATTTACTGGCTCCATATTTTAAATTTTTTTATATAGCATACCAAATCTGCCATAGCACAATAATACTAAAACACAATAAATGAAAGGCTATATTTAGTAAATGATGGTGTATATTCTTGCTTCGAAGGTAGGCTTCAATACAATAAAACTAAGATTTTTTCTAGGGATTCATTGAATAGCAATTGCTCTATCTCTCCATTCACCCTTGGAGGAAGCCACCATGGATGAAAGGAAAGATCAATATAGTTAGTAAAATCAAATACTAAGACACTTAAACTTAATCTAAATCGCTAAAAATGAGCCGTCATACAATAAATCCGAAAAAGTAAGAATAAAGAGATTCAGAATTAAATCTTGCACTTTCGTTTAAGCATGATTTTTAATGATAAATAAAATTCCAAAGGTGATTAATAGTATTAATTCAAAGATATAAAGTTCAGCCACTACTCTGCCCCTTTGTTCAGGTTCAAAGCCAAAACATGAAGTTAACGAAACATTTTAGATTATATCGTTAAATCTAACATATGTACCTTAGATTTGTTATGGGAACTACCGATAGCGTATTAAGTATGCAAGAAAGGGGAGTAACAGCATGAAAAAGGTTTTAGTAGTAGACGATTCACCTACAATTAGACAGCAGGCCTCATTTATTCTAAATAAGGAAGGTTATGAAGTTATTGAAGCAAAAGATGGCGAAGAAGGACTCGAAACTATAAAAAATAATTTGGATTTAGCATTTGTTATTTCAGATATTAATATGCCTAACATGAATGGGCTTGATATGCTGGGAAAAGTTAGGGAAATTGAAAGCCTTAATCATATTCCAATTTTTATGCTAACTACTGAAAGTGATCCAAGTAAAATTGAAATAGCAAAGAATAGAGGAGCCAATGGGTGGATGGTAAAGCCATTTGAACCAAAAGTGCTGGTTAAAATTTTGTCAAATTTCACTTCAGACTGATTGTGGAGAAGCTTAGAAAGTTATCACATTAGATTTATTCATAAAATTATCTGGCGGATCTTCTTTTTTAACTTCTTCATAGAATTCGATAGTCTCCTCTTTGGATGCACACAGCTTTTCAAGGTCAGCAATGACCTTGGATATTTCTTCCTCTGTGCAAGACTCGCTGAGTTGGCTAATTTTTTCAAACCCAATTTCAAGGTGATCAACTCTCTGTCTCATCATATCCTCAAATTGCATACTAGCGAGAATGGGGGCTACTTTTTCTCTAATCGAATCTTGCATCGATATTAAGGTTTCAATTTGCTTCTGAGCTTGAGAAAGAGCTAACCTTTCTTTTTCGCCTACATTAAGAACCATGGTAGCTTTTTTTAAAGTTTCTTCTGAGGGTTCGTTGGAGTTGTTCATACTACCTTGGATTGACTCAACAACATGATCAACAATGGAATTAAAATCCTCAGATTGTTTTAGGGCTTTATCGTTCTTAAAATAAAGATTGTAGAAATTATCGATAGATTGATGAACGTCTTGATCTAAGAAATTTTTCGATATCTCTAGTACATTTTTTACGTTTTCAGCAGCACATGCTTTAGCTAAAGCAAACATCTCATTGCCCAGAGACACCATCATTTTATCCCAATCTTCCAAACTAGTTTGACTACCTTTTTTACTAATGTTTTCCGTCATCCGATTCTCCGATAATTTCTTCAGCCTCAATCTCTTCTAATCTTGTTTTCGGCAAAATACAAATTTTCATTAATTAGCTAAAAAACTAACACAACAGTACTATCTGTTTTTTTCATGGAATATATTAACCCGTAAATACAGATAGTTACAATAAATCCCGTTCCGTTTTGAGAAATTTCTCTTAACAAAACGTTTAGAATATTGAGTAAGTGATTAAAGATTCACAAGCTGATAATTTATCATGAGTTATTCCTGTTATCGCTAACTAGAATGTGTTATTCCAGATGCTCAGCATCTAGACGTAGACAAGGGAAGCGGTTTAACCAGCCTGATAGAGGTTTTTAATAATAAATTGCATCAAAGATTAGCAAGGCTAGGTAGAAAGGCTTGTTCCTTCAGTAAATCTACAAATACTTGATTAGATCAATTAGCTTGTTTATTGTAGTGCACAACTTAGAATTGCAATTGCAACATGAATAATCTTCTCAAAGCCTAAAGGACTACATCCTGAATTTTTGGGGTAGGGGAAAGTGTCTTTTTCTCATAAAAAAATGTATTTTTTAGGTAAAATTTATTCTAGAAATAATTTTTGGAAAAAATTTTCTAAATTTATTGATTACGAATAATGCAGACCCCTTTTTGGCATCTGATAAAATACTGGCATCTAGGACCTAATCTGTAGAAAGATCCTCTAAAATTGATTTATGACAGAGTTTCCGATGATTTTAATTATGTAAAAAAAATCACGGCGGTGTCGGTGTCTATATTTACCGCCAACACAATGCCGAT
>JBGCDR010000208.1:0-24618 GCA_045105515.1 Oligoflexales bacterium | reverse complement strand
GTTGATATTTTTTAGTTTCATGCCCACAGATTTCCTGAATTCATATGTAAATTCAGCATAATACCTAATCTGTGCGAAAATTGATTTTTAATATGTCTTCGGCTTGTATGACGAGTTTTTAGAGTTCAGTCAGTGCTCAGTGGTGTCTCGTTTGACTTTTCTAGGTTCCACATCACTAGAACAAGAAAACATTAAAGCGAGTGAAGAAACAAAAATGAGTTTTGAAAACTCACTTACAAAATGAACATTCATGGTAACCCCTCGAGCCCTCTCAAAGCTATGGCATTTGTTCACATTCAAATTTCAAAGAGATCTTATCAAGTCCGACTTTGTTGATTGCATCAACAATAATCGCATTTTCCGCAAATGGCTCAACAGATCCCGTCGGAGAGATATATTCCTTGTTGAATCCAGAACGGGTCGTATCATAAATAACATTTGTGCCGTCGTATACACCCACTCGTAAATTAGTGATCTTTGCGCCGGTACTAAGAGGCATTGCATTCTCAGGAGTACTACTTGGATCAAGCAACTGTGGCTTTCTCAAGACATAATTACCATCCTGAGCAACAAAAAATCTAAACCTCAATTTGGCTGGCATGCCACAGAATTCTTCACCCGTAACTCGATCCTTTGCTTCCACATCAAGATAATATTCAGTCTCTTCTTCAGGGATAATACAGTTAGCAGGATCTTCATTCTGACAAAGCATCACAAAATCAAGACGGGCATCAATCTCTCGGCATGTCATCGTCACATTGACTGTCTGTCCTGCCACCAAGCCTGTAAGAGGAGTCAACAAATTATTTTGATCGTTTTCAATAGAAGCCCTAGCAAGAATAGGCACTTCTACATTACCACTAACTTCATGATCATGAGCAGGATCATTGACAGCTGGATTGTCAGGGTCGTTATAGAACGGCACATTATCAACAGCATAAAAGAATGAATTTTGATTACCCGCATCAGTTGCAAGGCTAACATACAAGAAATAATCACCGCTCTGTTCAACTGTTAAAGGGAAATTTATCGAGGCTAGAGCACTATTTCTTTCCCATGAGCGTTCGTTCTGGTTTCCGCAATTATTCGCATCCATCTGATACATAGTTTTCCCACCATCTTCAAGGTTGCCCTCGGCCCATTCTCCAACTTTGATAGCATTTGGATCTTCTGCTTCCAATTTGACGAAGTTCACCCGGACTCCTTCTGAAGGAGCCTCACTTAAGCCGGTAAGCGCTACCTCAGGCGCATTTACACCACCCGCTTCTGCTGCTATCCGCGTTCTCAGATCCTGAGTATCTTTGCTCCACTTGCTGATAGCTGCTTGCATTGCTGCCGCATCCTCTTCACAGCTTCCCGACCAACAGTTATGTTCGGCTTGCAGCTTGCTAACCAAACGTGATTGATCAGGAAGGGTCAAGAATACACGCCCAACATTTTCAACCACGTTATACCTATCATTTTCACCAAGGCCACCAAGGAGGCGTCCACAAGTTGCCTGATGATTATCAGGAACCCAGTAAGCAGAACCAGGCCCAACCGTATGACACCTTGCACAATTTGCTTCGAGGAGAGGAATGAGACCTTCTTCTGCAGACTCTGCTGAGGTTACACAAGAAGTTAACAATGCCATATTCTCAGAAGCAGAATCAACGACACCGCTATTTGATGAAGTTCCAGTTCCATTACCTTGGTTACTACTACCTTGCTCAATAACTGCTGTAGCATCACCCGACCCACGATTTTCCGTTATATCTTTAGTGGTCTCATGCACGATTCCGCTTTGCTGTTCAGATCTCGTTGTGACGTAATTCACATCTTTTTTCGAGCTTGAATTCGAACAAGACGTAATCAGGCTCATGTTAATGCCCATAAGCATGACCATTAGGCCTAAAAAACATCTATGCATATCATCTC
Organism: Oligoflexales bacterium; assembly: GCA_045105515.1. GTDB lineage: Bacteria > Bdellovibrionota_B > Oligoflexia > Oligoflexales > Bog-1112 > JABSRF01. Next base: position 22,701 of record JBGCDR010000208.1, on the reverse strand, counting down.
CCTCAGTAAGCAAAAAACCATGCTCAAATTGTAGGAAAAAAGAGCCTACAAAGAGAGCATGATAGTTAGTTCAAGTAAATTAAGCTGTAACAAAAGGCATAAAGAATCCTGATTCACCTATGCCATTAAGACCAAGGGCCTCCATAGCCATAAACTGGGAAATCATCGCTGAGTCACCAATATTGTAACCAGCGCTTGGACCTACACCTGAAACCCCGGCTGCAGTAATAATCCCGTATTGGGCTCCCATGGGATCGTTACCCTTTACTTGGGCCGCCTGTAGCAGAGTTCCGGCAGCAAGATCCACGGTACCAAATGCTATGATATGACTTGAACCATTAGCTGCTGAGTCAGAAGTGGTAGCATTTCTAGTGCCTAGATTATTAGCTCCACCATCACCGTTTTGCGAACCATCAGTCATCATAGCAATAGCAAGTGGCTTTCCTTTTCTTGCCGCTGCAATTGCAATGCAAGTTATCAAAGAATAACCAGCAACAGCGTCATTGTATTGCCTATCAGCATTGTTACCACCGTGATTATCATAACCACCTAAATTCTGTGCAGAAGTTACAGCGTAACCATCAAGAACTGCTTTTGCGTGAGCAAATGCAGTTTGCACTTCACCCTGATCTGCACCCTGAGCAGTTGCAATAGCTTCCAATCCATCAAAAGCTGGGTCTAAGGTATAATCAATATTGTCAGGAGTGTTTGACGTCAAAATACGTGAAGATTCCTGATAAGCACACTCAAGGTTATTAGCAACATTAGGATCAATCACATGCTGCTGAAAGCGTAATGCACTTACATCTTGTCCAGCTTTTAATGCATTTGTTAAGTTTGCAAGACCACCAAAAGCATTACCTGCCTCACTGGAGTCAAGGAGAGCTCTTGCAGCATCATTGTTGCGAATTTGATCCACAACTACTTCTGAAGCAATACTAGTCTGATAACGACCACCGTTACCACTGCTACCAAATAACTGAGAAACCATATTGGTAGGAGATGGAACTCCAGCTAAATTCAAAGCTGGGATACCTTCAATATAGTGTCTAGTAAAGTTACCAAAGTCTAAGTTAGAGGTATCATCATTGGTGTCATTAGCAAAGCCAACGTGAGCAGTGGAACTAAATAGCAAGTCTCGGTTAACATTTGCTGCAGTACAGGTATCAGTAACAGCAGCAACAAGAGCACTGTCAGACCAAGTTTTAACACCACCAAGCAACATGCGGTTTGCTTCAGAACTATCAGGCATACCATTATCTGTGTATGCACCTCCTGCCATCGCGTCGGCATTTCCACCAGCGCCGTCACCACGCATTCCCATTCCAGTGTTTAAAAAGTTAATACCACCTTGGAAGTGGAAAGTCATAAGAGGGATGCGCTCATTTGCTCCCACATCTATACTTGCACACTCTGCGCCAAAAGCTTTTTGTGCTAATATCTCAGTAAAAACACTTGGAACAACTGCGATACTACTTCCCATCATAAATCCACGCGCAATCGCGTCTCTTCTGTTCATTGGTTTAGCGCCGTGATGTAATAGTGGCTTCTTCTTATTTCCCATTTTCATAACTCCTAATTTATATATTTTATAATTCTTAATTTTTTATTATTTAACTAAAACCCTGTTTCGATCACTAAAACTTAAAATTCAATTGATTGGAAAGCGATCACCGTTCCAACGCATACCGTTGTTGCTACCAAAGGAGTGCCTGCAGCAGCTTGGTTGTCCACGTCTGTGATAACCTTGTCTGCAAAAGCAGATAAAACTGCTTGTTGGTTAGCTGGTAGGGTTCCTAAACGACCATCTGCCCAAAGTCTCTCTGCCCAAACCATACTCAGGTCAATTCTTTCAGTCGGAGAAAGAGCACCAGGAGTCTGGTTAAAGTCAACTCTAGCGCCATACATGCGAGTTCTCACAGCATCATCAGTAGCTGCAAGTCGACAGAATGGAAGTACTAGATTCGTTAATGCGGTAACCTGTCCAGGAGAAAGCTTTAGATTTCGTGACCTGTCTTCAGGAGTTAAAGAAGCAAAGTAAGCGTCATATCCTGCAGCAACATCAGCTTGATCTGCAGGGATACCAGTGATGTTGACCATAGTTTCAAAAACCTGCTGAGCACTCTTAATACCGATTCCAAGATTTTCTAACTCAATTTCTTGTATGGTTGGCTCTGGGTCAAGAGTAGGGCCATTGTTCATCCCATCATCCATTCCGTCATTCATTCCACCATCTGTCCCACCATTATTAGCCGTATCATTGTTTTCTTCGTTTACATCACTATCTGTTGTAACAATCTCACCATTGATGGCTTCCGTAGAATCGGTTGTTACCGGAGATTTAGAGCTTTTTGACCCAAACCTCGTCAAACCGCAGCCCGTTGCTAGGCCTAGAACTAGAATTTTTGTTAATAGTACACCATAAAATCGATTCATAACTTCCCTCTCTCTCAGTAAAAAAGTAATCATTCATTAATATTTTGAGCAAATAAAAATCAAACTGGGACAACACTTTGCTTTATTTGTCTTCCAAACACGTTAATATAGATCTGGCTGCCAAATCCTTAACAGAAACGTCTGCAGCCGGATCAGGTACTACCTCTTTGATCTCTTTAGAACGATGTAAGTCCAAGTCTGGAGCACCAAGTTCCACATTACATACGTAAGACAAGATCTGACGAGCAGCATTCAAGTGAAACTGATCGGTATTCGCAAAAAGGCGATTTAAAGATGCTGGACCTTTTCCTTTCACTTTCATGCCTTCTTGATACTTCTGCATGTTTTCGTCTCTCCAACCTGCTTTCGCATTATCATTCTGATTCCAACGTAGCTCCCAAGAATCATCAACGGTAGGCAGAGCTAACTGCCTTGCTAAATCGTCACCAGGGTTACCAGAGTACTTACCTGCAACAACACCTGGAGTTAAAGAGCAGAATGAAGCATCTTCATTATCTACCCAGTCAATGTAAGCATATGCAGATCGCATGCAATCCATACCAGCATGACATGCTTTACATTTCTTATTGTAAGTTTCAGTTTCATCACCAGGAGCACGTGGAACATCCTCACCTACACAAGAATCATCAACCTGCAAATCTTGCCAGCCTTCGATGTCTTCACCTAGAAAATGGAGTAATGTAAAGCGGATGTAAGCTCGGTTAGTACCAGCATTTGCGAATACTTGACAATGACCTCTCAGTGTAGTCAAACCAGATACTAAAGTAGGTTCAACACCAAAGTCAGTTTGCTTAACACCAGTTAAAATTGCTTGCCATTGGCTTGGAGGTAATGCAGCACATGCATCATGATGTTCAAGGTTATCCCTACTATAAGCCGGAACTACACCGGTACAGGTATAGATTAGATCGTCATACATGACCCTACGTAGATTAATATTATCTTTTGCTGCTCCAACAATTGTAAGAGCTACGTCATTTGCATTACCCTGTAAGTATTTTCCGTCTTCTGTAGTCCACCTGGAAGCGATACTATAGACGGTCTTTAAGAAATAAGGTTCTTCAGCAGCTATCTTAGCTTGCGCAAGATAATGGGTTTTTGCTTCATCTTCTGTAGCAAAAGTCTTAGGTGCTGCTGCTGTTCCTCCGCAGGTATCAATAAATGTTGCGGGTGCTGGCGTACCGTAATTTAACCTTAAATAGAGCCTGTCACATGCTTTTCTAGCTTCTAGATCCTTAAGATCTGCTGAAGCTAATGCTGGTGAAAATAGCAGGATTAAAACAACAAACCACTTGACCTGAGCTGTAGATTTTCCTAGATTAACCGCGAAATTTGACACAACGATTCTCCCTCTCCAAAGAATACGATCCCACTAAAAAAGAAATCCTGAGATTTACTTTTTAAAAAAGATTGCTTATCATTTCATTGCCACTTGAGAAGAGAAGCTTGTCCATTAGCTTCCCTAAAGTACTAGTCTAGTCGGCTGGGCTAATGTGAAAATTTACATAAAAATAACTACACGATTTTTACAACATAATTTTAGGCCTTTATGATGACTATATTCTTCTATTTGAAAAACACTACCAACCCTGTTCAGTCTATTTTTTGAGGATTTAAGCATGGATAAATTAGAAAAAGCATACTTTTCAGCTGGTTGCTTCTGGGGCGTTGAATCTTTGTTTCGCGGGCTAAATGGGGTTGTTGATGCTAAAGTAGGCTACATGGGAGGAAACACCCAAGATCCTAATTATCAAGAGGTTTGCACTGGAAAGACCGGACATGCAGAAACAGTGATGGTACTTTTTGATCCTATACAACTAAGCTATATAGAATTGCTTCATAATTTTTGGAAATGCCATGATCCAAGCACTTTAAACCGACAAGGCTATGATATAGGATCACAATACCGCTCAGCTATTTTTTACACTAGTGAGGAACAAAAACTAGCAGCGATAGAAAGTAGAAGTAAACTCCAGAACAAATTTAACGAGCAAGGTAACAAAAGAACTATAGTCACCTTAATTGAGCCAGAAGTAAATTTCTACTTGGCTGAAGAATACCATCAACGATATTTAGACAAAAAAGGTCTAAACTCTTGTAGTCTTTAAACAATGTTTCAATTATCTTTCGTAACAGTTTTCTACGATCAAGATTGTCCTCTTTGCAGGTCTCTAGCTCATTTTATGGGTAAAAAAGTAGGCGAGGAAATAAGTTTTATTTCTTGGCAGATATATAAAGAAACCCAATCATGCCCCGTCGAGCATCGCAATTTAAAAGCAGATACTCTTAGAGTGTGGAATGGCTACACCCTTCTATCCGGCCCTAATGCATGGCTTTTTTTATTAGAAGCGCATCCGCAGTTATCAACTTTAAACTGGCTATCTCAAAAGCTAGGCATTAGCAAAGAAGTCAGTAACGTGATGAATTGGACTGGCAAAACCGCACGAAGAATTTGTTTTAAATGCAAGAAATAAGAATTATCCACTGTATCAACTCGGTATTATTCAGTTAATTGCTATTAGATAATGGTATTTGGATATTTTTCTTGAGTGTTGATAATTTCAGCATTAAAAGGTGAGGGACTGGGGAACCCAAGGATGACTTAATAATATTCTCATATTTATTAGATTAAATCTTAAATCTCCTCGAATGAATCGGATGCCCCTTCGACTTCTGTGGAGTGACCACTATGAATAACTTATTAGGATCCCTCGACTTTGCTCGGGGCGAATACAAAGCGTCTGATCGGAGTGACTACAAATTATCCGCTCGAGGCGAATACAAATGTCTACTCGAGATGGCTACAAATCATCTACTCGAGATGGCTACAAATCGTCTACTCGAGTAGACGACCAAACACCCGATCGTCACCTCGACCGAAGTGGAGAGGTCACATGGTCCTTTATTAACCCTTTCTAAGTTAGAGGAAGAGAAATAATAAATTGTCCCAAAGGAGATTATTGTGGCTCACAGCAAAGTTTATGAAGAAGTCCAACACATCGAAACCCATAGTGTGGTTGCTGGCTACCTATTTTGGATTTTTGGTTTTACAGGTTCTCATCGATTCTACTACGGCAAGCCTTGGACTGGACTATTGTGGCTTTGTACCCTAGGGTTGCTTGGCATAGGTTGGATTGTTGATCTATTTTTAATTCCCTCAATGCATTCAGAGGCTTGTTCTAAGTATCATCAAGGTCCATTAAATTACCAGATAGCATGGGCTTTATTCATTTTTACAGGAATTTTTGGTGGACACCGCTTCTATATGCAAAAGTGGCTATCTGCAATCTTCTATCTTTGCACAGGAGCCCTATGTGGCCTAGGCATGCTTTACGACTATGTTCAGTTAAATGAGGAAATAAGCAACTGCAACATAACAAAACCTTAAGTAGCTTTTCTTTTAGTTTTTAACCACTAAAGAAGGGTCCGTTGTTCGTCGTTTAATATAAAAGAAGTCACGCTCGTTATTATCCATAATGAATCGGTGTTTCTTTGAACCTTTCGGGTAAAGCATTTCCTTATTGAGGTATTCTACTTTAAAACCTTTTGCCTCTTGAAAAGTATATAGAGCATTGTGCAGATACATATGAGCATTCATATCCAAATGCATGCCTTGGGTACAGGAATAAGCCTGCATTGTACGCGCCATGGTAGAGGGAGTTGCTGAATAAAATGCCATAAAGAGCAAGTAATGACGATTTTCTCCTCGTTGTAGGCAAATACCCGAACGTAGGCTTTGACCAAGTCCACTAGCGCTTCCAGACCAGTTACCATTTTTCCAATTTTTGACATAGGGCCCTGGAATTTTATCTTCGATAAGCATCGCTCCATTTTGTCTTGCTGAGACTATCCGCTTGCGCAGCTTTTTTTGTGCCAATCGATTTTCAGGCCACTTGCCTAATTCAACTTGCCCTTCTAGATCTAGATATACCGTAGCTAGCCCCGCAGACATCGTTTCTAACTCGACACCATTTTGAATATAACCATAAGCTTTTCCCTTTAAGGGCCCATGCTTAAACCGACCATGTTTATTCTTAAAGCCTCCGATAAAAACTCCGATTGCATCCTTTATTTCATAAGGTGGGATGCTTCCAATAGGTACCAGATGTTTATTATAGCTTGCTTGGACTCCCATAAGTTCATGGTTCTGGTTAATAGCTGGATGCTTAGTACCGACAGCATAGTCTATTGAATATTGACTAAGATCATATGCGATAACATAGACAAGTTTGTCCTTTTCTTCAGGCTTGATTTCACGAACTAAAGAATGATGATGATCTAAAATATTTTTATCAATTAAACCAGGCTTAAACATACTCACATATACACCTGAATGCATTTTTGTTTCATTCCAATGTCCAAAATTCACCGAGCTTTTAGAATCAAGTTCAATTCCAAGCTGATGCTCTCTGCTTACGAGCTTATACTTCCCAAGATCTCGCATCTTCACAGCTAAAGGTCGGCCTGCATCCTTAGCAATAGAAGTTGTGGTAGCAATTTCTTTAATTCCCGAGTCAGATTCTGCCTCTAGATCAACCAAAACTGGCTTGAAAAAATTTATAATACCCTCACCAATCCATGTTTTTCTAAGCAAGCTCGTTGTCACTTCAGTCATAGATAATAGAGTATTACTTGGTTTTATAAGCCTAACATATAGTAAACCATCACAAAGCTGATAAAAGGTTTGTGAATGATTTTCAAAATTTAGTTCAACTAAGCTGATACTATCTTCGGACCACAATGCACATTCGTTCACTTGAGTTTGATTCTTTGAAGTAACAAATCTAAAACCTCGCCTAGTTAATTCAATTCGATTACTTGGGATAGGGTTTTCCAAATGCAAATAACGTTCTGAGCCCAGGGATTTAATCGACAGTAAAAACCATTTATTGATGTGTAAATTTAAATTGCTTAGGGAGATGGAATACTTACCTAGAGTGATGGTCTGCGACTGCGAGTAATCCACCAGCAAAGGCTTCTCTTGTTGTTGCGTGACTTTTTCAGTTGATGCAATAATAAAATTAGACTCAAAACAAGACATGAGCATCAATATTATTATAATTTTCAACTTAGGCTTCATCTTTTCCCCAATAAAATTAATCATCCAAGTCATTGTTATTCTGACATTGGAATTAACCGTACTAGATTGTCTGGTTTACATTATTAGCTGTGAATTGCAGACGACGAAACTTTGCAGACAAAAATCATGGCTCTCACTCTCCTCTAACGGCTGGTGCAGCCCTACTACGAGCAGTATCGACACTATTAGAGGGTTCCTTTAGAGCATAATTTTGCAAGGTACCTAGCTAATGAAAATCAGCGAATAAATTCTTGGATTCTTACCTTGTTAAAAGGATTCGGAAGGGAAAAATGAAACATGCCCCTGAATCAGAGGCACAATTTAACAGAGAAAGTAAGAGTAGAAAAAAAAGGTATCAATACCGATAATGTTCTGGCTTAAAAGGACCTTCCACAGGAATATTAAGGTAATCCGCTTGCGCTTTGCTTAATTTTGTCAGCTTAACTCCAAGCTTATTCAGATGCAAGGCTGCTACTTTTTCATCTAGCTTTTTAGGCAGAGTGTATACACCTACTTCATACTGGCTGTGGTTTTCCCACAATTCAATCTGAGCAATAACCTGGTTGGTAAAAGAATTAGACATCACGAAACTTGGATGCCCAGTCGCGCAACCTAGGTTGACAAGACGACCTTTTGCTAGAACAACAAGACCTCTACCATTGGGCAGTACGAAGCGGTCAACCTGAGGCTTGATACTAATTTCCTTGATTTCTGGATTTTTTTCCAGCCAAGCTATTTTTATTTCAGAATCAAAGTGACCAATATTGCATAAAATAGCTTCGTCTTTCATTGTCACGAAGTGCTCATCAGTAATGACATCCATGCAACCAGTTGCAGTCACAAAAATATCTCCCTCAGGAGCCGCCTCTTCCATGGTAAGAACTTGATAACCTTCCATTGCAGCTTGAAGCGCACAAATAGGGTCAATTTCTGTCACAATAACTCTAGCACCAAGGCCTTTCATTGCGTCAGCACAGCCTTTTCCAACATCTCCATAACCAGCAACGACAACGACTTTTCCTGCGACCATCACATCAGTAGCACGTTTAATGCCATCAGCAAGCGACTCTCTACATCCATAAAGATTATCAAACTTTGACTTGGTAACCGAATCATTAACATTAAACGCAGGAACTTTAAGAGTACCTTCTTGCATCATCTTATATAAGCGATGGACTCCAGTTGTCGTCTCTTCTGAGAGGCCTTTGATATCTTTTAGATACTGCGGAAAACGATCATGCACAATCTGAGTGAGGTCGCCTCCATCATCTAAAATCATATTCAAAGGCTGATTATCATCAAACACAAGGGTTTGATCAATGCACCAAACAAACTCTTCTTCACTCATCCCTTTCCAAGCAAAAACGGGAACACCAGTTGCTGCTATTGCAGCTGCAGCATGATCTTGAGTTGAATAGATATTGCAGCTAGACCATCGGACTTCAGCTCCTAACGCTCTTAATGTCTCGATCAACACTGCAGTTTGGATGGTCATATGTAAGCAACCAGCTATCCTGGCACCTTTTAAGGGTTTACTATCCCCAAACTCCTCTCTTAATGCCATCAATCCTGGCATCTCTTTTTCAGCAAGCTCGATTTCTTTTCGTCCCCAAGCCACTGTTTCCATACTCATATCAGCAACTTTAAAATCACCCTTTTGCTGATTCATAAAATAAACCCCTAAAAAATTGTAAAACATATATTCTCATCAATACCCTACAAGGATGATATAGAAAAAGTTACAAAACAAGCAGTTTATTTGAATTTCTTGCAGCTGCCATTGCCAAGTGATTGTAAACTAGGTATACCTTGTGAAACCGATCTAAACTCTCTGGAAGAGGCTACTTTCTCCTCTTCCATCGCGGAGTTGCTTATGCCTCTCCTTCAAAGAGGAAACTAAGTGAAGGTTCATCATTTACTATGTTAAAGTTTTAATCAAGGCTAAGAAACTTTTTGTAGTACGCAATTTAGGCACCGATAGCTAGGCGAGGAATCAATTGAACTTCCAATCAAACCATAAAAAGCCTTTTTCAAAGAAAAATAGACCACAAAGACATAATAAAACGTCCCAGTCTAGAGGTGGACGCCAACGTGAAAGCCAAGTTAAAAAGTACGCCGTTCTATTCTACGATAGCTTTATCGCCGCTAAATCGGATTCCCAAACCATTAAAGACCAATGCCAATCATGCGACCAGTTGAATATTGTAATAAAAGCAGAAGGAAATATGGATGATGCAGACCTTTTAGGCTTAGATCCCAAGGTTATGGTCTACGCTGGCGCTGCTTGGACAAGCATCCATGAACGCCGCAAAGAAGAAGGTTGGTATGACAGTCCCTGGAAGTTTTAGAGCTAATTTTTAGATTTTTTAGTCACAAGAGAGCTAGGCAACAAATGCGATGCCTTCACAAGCAAGTAAGTCTGCCAGGGAAAATTATAGACTTTCTTTTCTTTCTTAATTGCACTCATAATTTTCTTGGCAGCCTGATCTGCATCCATAATAAAAGGCATAGAAAACTTATTTTTTTCGGTCATAGAAGTTTTGATAAACCCAGGGCAAATAGTAGACACTTTTATACCATGAGGACTAAGCTCCAAAGCCAGACCTTGCAAGTGAGCACTCAAAGCGGATTTACTAGCGCTATATGCATGGGTATAAGGGAAAGACCTGTATGCAGCCAAACTAGAGATCCCAACAATATGCCCTTGTTTGTTTGTAAGCATAGATGGCAATACTTCAGAAATGCAGTAAATGGCCCCCATCACATTCGTTTGAAAAATCTTAGCCATAACCTCTGTATCAAAGTTTCTTACAGAAGTACTACCTCCCACTCCAGCGTTAGCAACAAGAAGGTAAGGGCTGCCTAATTTAGTAAATGCTTCACTAAAAGCATTATTCACGGATTCCTTTTTTGCTACATCACACTGAAAAACCTCGACGTCTAAATCATTAACACTAGCTAGCTCATTCTTAAGACTTTCAAGCTGGGTCAATCTACGTGCAAATAAGCCTAAGCGAAAACCATCTTTCTTAAATTGAAATGCAAGCTCTCTTCCTATGCCGCCAGAAGCGCCTGTAACGAATGCCAGCCTTTCGTTAATCATAAAGACCCTCAACAAAAATATATTTACTCACTAATTTATTCATGTTTGGCAAACTTATTTAGATCATGCAACGAAAATTATCTATAATTTTTCCATTATTTATTCCAGAATATTAAATTAGATTTAACTAAAATACTAAATTTATTGTTCGGAGGGATTTTTTATGTCTTTTGTATTTAACAAAATGTGGGCATCACTTGCATTTATAGTTCTTTTATCTTCATGCGGAGATTCAAGCGAATACCTACAAAAACTTATTCAAAGTTATGGCTATATTAGCTACCGGACCCCTTTGCAGGAAGCTGGTACAGGCACCCTTGTAGGCGGCGCTCCAAGCTCCCTATCACTCATCGCTCACCCCGACACCTGCTTTCCGCCTGACTTAAATGGCGAAAAAACCGAATTAAGGCGACGTGATTATTCCACTCTGCCAAGTTCTAGGGAAAGGGTTTCAATTGAAGGGGGAACCAAGGCTGATATCTTGAAACAACTTTCATTGCTCAGCCCCAGTGTATCCGGGAATGTTCGCCTTAATGAAATCCAATCTGTGGATATTCAATTTAACGGGGTACATGTAGAGTATATGGATGCTATCAGATTGTCAGAGTTTTACCGTGAAAAAATGACAAATATTTGCAAAGATTACTTAGATCAAGTAGGATTTATTATTCAAGCTATTCGCATAGATCAAATGAAGTTAGAATTTTTCAAAGAAAACCAACAGCAGGTTGAATTAAGCTTAGACAATATCGAAGATATTTTAGACATAGCCCCTGATTTAGTCTGGAACATAGAGCAAAATAGAACCCTAGTGATCGATACACCCAAATATATCGGTTACCAACTAGGAACCCTAAAGCGCGATGACGAGGGTTTAGCGCTCTTTCGCGCTACGAGAACCCAGGGTGATAAGTTTATCTTTGAGTCTATGGATGTATTCACGAAAAGCTTGATAAATGGTAATGCTCAAAGAAAAGAGATAGACCCTATGAACTCTGGATTTACAGTTCCCTTAAAAGACTTAGGATCATTAGCTTTTCCTTACGAGTACCTCTAATTTTTAGAGACAAGGAGCTAGCTTCTTGACAAAGATACTCTTTTTTATGCCCTTTTTTATGCTTGGTGGAACTTTCATACAGAGCCTTGGCTTCTATTTTTTTGCTATTTTTATACCGTGGTACCTATGCAAAAATAATTTGAGGGAAGCTAATGAATTAGCACCTCATTTTTTGAAGATCGGCCTTGGTTTTATTTTAATCTTTATTATATTTCCACTAGCAAATTTCGTAGCACTTTTAGTTGAACAAGAACAATTTTTATCAGTTTCCACGCTAGCATCTAGTCTTCCTTTTCGTAAGCTTATGGATAGTCATTTTAGCTCTGCGATCTTTAGCACAGGTGCTTTCTTCGTTCTTTTAGCAGTTTTTCTTAAATATACATGGATTAAACAAAAGCAAGCTGTCATCGATCATAGCAATTTATTCATCAGTTTCACCAAAGGTACCTTCATAGCTAGCTGCATGTTGGGCTGTTACCTGCTTCTCCAACACTATACCGGCTTCGACTTTAAAGGAGCTGGCTATAAACTTGGATCTTCAAAACGCTTAGTGACCAGTGATTCTTACCGAACTCTTGGATTCTTTTCTCACCCGCTGTCACTTGCAGGTGGAAGTCTTGCAATATTTAGTTTTTACTGGGTTCTTTTCTGTCAAACCCTCACAAAAAAAAATCATAGTGAACCGATTGTTAACAACCCATACCTTAGTGCAAAGCTAGGAAAGTACTATTTATTAATTGCCAGCCTACACTTTGGTTTTATCATACTGAGTGGTGGACGTTTTGCTATCTTGCTGGGAATCTGCCTTTGCATTTCTTATCCATTTTTTTTGCCACTTTCTAAAACCTTCAGCTTAGCAAGACAAATGTTTACAGCCATCGCTGTGGGTGTCACCGGAATACTCACCTTCCATTCGGGGGTTCTATACAGATTTCAGGAATTAATAGTTTATTGGCAGCAAGGAAAACTTGATCGGCTCAAATTTTGGCAAGTGCACTGGCAAATGCTCCTAGATAGACCTCTGATTGGCCACGGGCATGTATGGCTGAAACTTCACAAACGCGAGGCTTATTATAAGCATTTGGGTTTCGAATCTTTAACGAACAAATACAACGCTCATAATTTATACTTAGAGATTCTCTCCAATACCGGAATTCTAGGCATGATAGGAGTCTTAGGTGGTGGTTTCATTATTGTGAATTCATACAGACATATCTCTCTGAAAACAGAACACAAAGTACTATTTAATGCCTTGCTTATCGCTTTTTCTGCTAACTTAGTCAACGGCATGACAAATAATAGCCTATTTGACTCGAACATTGTCTATGTATATCTGTTTATGACTTGGGTTTTAACCTGGAATTTGCTCCTTACCTCTAGTAAAAAACTAAGCTACCGGAACTCGCCTTCGGATAAATACCGATAACGGCCAATGCCTAGAGGCTTTTGGTGAAACGATAAAAACAGCTTAGGCCATTTTAGCCTAAGTTTGAATTTATTTTATAGATCGATTCATGCATTATATGCCCCATGCAAACTTACAAGGAGATTAACCTTTGTTAGGAACACTCGCGCCTATTCCTGAAAAGAAAACTAAACTGCTTCAGACTCATGGAGATACCAGAAATGATCCTTGGTATTGGCTAAGAAATTGGGAGAATCCTCAGGTAAAAGAACATTTACAAGCTGAAAACTCCTATACCAACGATGTATTAAAAGATACCGAGGAATTGCAAGAGCAACTTTTTGAAGAACTAAAGAAAAAAATAAATGAAGAAGAGCGCTCAGTACCCCTTAAGGATGGCTCTTATTGGTACTACTCTGAAATAAAGAAATCACAACAGTACTCAGTATTCAAAAGATCATTATCAGAAAACTTAAATTCCCCTGAAACAATATTGGACTTAAACGAAATTGCTCAATCTAAACCCTACTGTGAACTAGGGTGCTGCATCAATAGCCCTGATCACAAGTACCTTGCGTACAGCATTGATGAAAATGGGGAAGAAGAATTTACTATTTATATAAAAGATCTGGAAACTGGAAAGCTACTTCCTGATATGATTACTGGTGCCACTGATTGCTTTGAATGGACCAATGACAGCAAGGGATTCTATTATTGCAAGTTAGATAAAAATCATCGACCCAAATGGGTCTATTCGCATGCACTAGGACAGACCAATAAATTGAATGCTCTAATTTATGAAGAAAAAGATTCTAAGTTTTTTGTCTCTCTTGACAAATCAGAAAGCTCACGTTTTATCTATATATGCGCTGAAGGAAATAATACTAGCGAATGGCATTACCTACCAGCAGCTTCACTAAATAATGAAATTACTGTGGTTGAATCGCGCAAACAAGATCATGAATATGATGTCAGTGACCACGAGAATAATTTTATTATTCGCACTAATCTTGATGCTCTTGATTATCGTATTATAAAGACTCCCATAGAAGAATCGAACAGCAAGTTTTGGCAAGACTTAATTCCTCATAAATACGGTAGCTTGCTTGAATGTTATAGCGTCTATAAGGACTATATGGTCGTTCAAGATAAACAAAAGGGCCAACCAGGAATACTGATTCACTACTTCAAATCAGGAAAGAATGAAGTTTTAAAATTTGATCACGCCGTTTTCGATGTTAGCATTCAGGGCCACCGAGACTACGACTGCAGCATACTTAGATATTGTTTTCAAACCTTAACAAACCCGCCATGCACTTACGATTATGACATGGAAAAGAAAACAAGAACTTTAAAGAAAAAAAGTCACATCCCAGATGAAAAATTCAATGAAGAAAACTATATCGCAGAGCGTATCTTTGCTACTTCAAAGGACGGTATTAAAATCCCAGTATCTATAGTTATGCACAAAGATACACTTGATAAACCAGTAAAACCCTTAATCCTATATGGATACGGTGCATATGGAGTAAGCCTTGAGACCGATTTTAACGCAAATTACTTGCCGCTTCTCGACAGAGGTTTTACCCTTGCTCTTCCTCATATTCGTGGTGGGATGGACCTAGGTCAAGAATGGTATTTAAACGGAAAAATGCTTAAGAAAAAGAACACCTTTGATGACTACCTAAGCGTTGCTGAACACCTAGTAGTAAATGATTACACACAAAAAGGTAAGATTATCGGATGTGGCGGAAGTGCAGGTGGTCTTCTTATGGGAGTTGCTGCAAACACAAATCCAGGCTTATTTGCCGGCATCATCGCCCAAGTCCCATTTGTAGATGTTTTAACAACCATGCTTGATGAGAGCTTGCCGCTAACCACATCTGAGTACAATGAATGGGGTAACCCAAATAACAAAGAATATTACGAATACATAAAATCCTACTCTCCATATGATAACGTCTGCAAACAAGATTATCCCGCCATGCTCGTCACCGCAGGTATTGCTGATACCCGAGTGACCTATTGGGAGCCTGCTAAGTGGGTTGCAAAGTTGAGGGAGCACAATACTGGCAGCAAACCTATTCTATTGCATATGAATTTTGACTCTGGCCACGGGGGAGCATCGGGTAGGTATGACTACTTGAAAGAAGTAGCAATGGAACTAGCTTTTGCAATTTTATCTCTCAAATATTAAGCCAGGAATAAAATTATGACAATTAGACTGTCTTCATGGAATGTAAACGGAATTAGAGCAATTATCAAAAAAGGTGAGTTCCACAAATATCTAGAGGAGTATAAGCCGGATATTTTATGCCTTCAAGAAACCAAAGCTCACCCAGAACAGGTTGAACTAGAACTCCCTGGTTATCAGCAGTATTGGAATGCTGCAGAAAAAAAAGGTTATTCTGGGACTGCTATATTCACCAAATTTGAGCCTGTAAATTGCTTTTATGATATAGGAATGGACGAACACGACCAGGAGGGACGAGTTATCACCCTTGAATATTCGAGTTTTTTTCTCGTTACCGTTTATACTCCAAACTCAGGTGACAGATTAAAGCGATTAGAATATCGGAGTGGCTCATGGGACATTGAATTTTTCAACTACTTGAAGAAGCTTGAAGAAAAAAAACCCATAGTTTTTTGTGGAGACCTTAACGTAGCTCATAAAGAAATAGATCTAGCTAATCCAAAAACCAATACAAAAAATGCTGGCTTTACTCCTGAAGAAAGAGCCGGATTTGACCGCTATGTTGAGCATGGGTTCATTGATACGTTCAGGCATTTTGTTAAGGATAAAGACCACTATACCTGGTGGAGCTACAGGACCCGGGCAAGAGAGAGAAATATAGGCTGGAGAATAGACTATTTCTGTGTTTCAAACATGCTTAAGGATCAAATGGAAACTGCTCACATCCATGCACATGTTTTGGGCTCGGACCATTGCCCAGTAGCACTTGAATTGAAAGGAAATTGTATTTAGTAAAAGCTAAGCTAAGCCCTGGTAGCGAAAGCTATCCAAACTCTCAGAAAATTTCTTACTCTACACCCATCGAGGACTTAATGGCTCCTCCTAGTGAAATAGGAGTCCTCTCTAAGGAAGGCGATGAGATAGATGCATTTTTTGGCATAACCTTCTATAATATTAGTGGGAGGAATCCATGAAAAAAATTCTAGTCATCGATGATTCATCCGCGACCCGGAAAAAGGTTAAAAGTGCGTTGAGTGGAGAGTTCCATGTGGTCGAGGCAGTCAATGGTAATGATGGAATTGCTAAAGCAAGAGTAAAAAAAGATTTGAACCTCATAATCTCAGATCTCAATATGCCCGGTGAGTTCAATGGCCTACAAATGGTTGAAGAGATACGCAAAATTGAACATCACAAAACAACACCAGTATTTATGTTTACTACCGAAACAGGTGAGGAGCTAAAGCGCCGAGGTAAGCTTTTAGGAATCACAAGCTGGATAATTAAGCCATGTGATGAAAAGACCCTTCTCGAAGTGGTAACCCAATTTCTTAACCAATATGACCCAAAATCTAAATTCAAATTGTAGGAGCCCAGGCATGTTGCTTAAGCTAAGCTTATTTTCCATAATGTTCAGTATTAGCATGAAGAACTTGGAAGCAAATAATTATGTTTGGGAATATAGTCTAGCCTCAAACTGCTCCGAAACTTGTTCGCGCCTAGAAGAATTTACTGAGCCAGTAAGCACCTACAAAGGCGATACTCAGGTTTGTAGTAAAAAGAGCCTATTTGGACTCGCTTTGAAACCTGGGTACAAAGTTGCAGGAGAGAAGGGGTGCCTTGTTGCAGATCTTCGCAACAAGGTTTTTCAATGCTTATGCGCAGCTGACGAATATACACTAGATTGGAGGGATCATTCCCAAGCTAGCGGGTCCTGCAAGAAAACTTGCGCTCAGTGGGACCAAGCTCCTGTCTTAGGTGACCACGGCAACTATCCTGTTTGTGCAACCATAGTTCACGATCAAGAGTACTCCGGCCATCTAGCACCCAATACCCCCTATTGCATTGCAGGCTCTTACACCAGTACAGTAGCACAATGTCTATGCAGCGGCGCTTGAGCCCTTTCATCAATGCAGCGGTTTATCCATCTCAAAATAACTAGGACCAGCCGTTTCTATCATTCCTCCACCAAGGCAGCGATCTCCGTGATAGAATGCTATTGACTGCCTAGGGGCTATTGCGCGCTGAGCTTCTTGAAACCGGACTTTCATTCTACCATTTGCCATGGGCTCTATTTCACATGCCTGATCCATTTGACGATAGCGAACCTTAGCCGTGCAGGGTAGTGGAAAAGACCTAGCCTGTTCATTGATCCAAGAAACCTCATTTGCGATAAGTTCATCACAGAATAAAGCAGGGTGCTCATCTCCTCTTTCCACATAGACTATATTGGCAGAATTATCTTTTGCCACCACATACCAGCGCTCTCCTGGTCCGCCTAGACCTAATTGACGCCTTTGTCCAAGGGTATAATAAGCGACGCCTGAATGTTCCCCAACAGTCTTACCATCAAGGCGCTTGAAAGGCCCTGGTTTTACAGAAATATACTGGGACAAGAAAGAAACAAAATGCCTCTCACCAATAAAGCAAATTCCCGTGCTATCTTTTTTTGCATGAGTAGGAAGGCCATTCTTTGCTGCAATAGCCCGAACCTCTTGCTTGTGAAGTTCTCCGATTGGGAATAGCACCCGATTAAGAACCGATCCATTAATAGCATTAAGAAAGTAACTTTGATCTTTCTGCGGATCTAAGCCTTTGTAAAGCTGCCCATCTACAACCCGACAGTAATGTCCAGTAGCAAGAAAATCTGCTCCCAACTCTCTCGCTTTTTTAAAAAAGACATTGAACTTTATTTCTCGGTTGCAAAGAATATCAGGATTCGGCGTGTATCCTGCTTGGTATTCCTCTAAAAAGTGTTCAAAGACTTGTTCACGGTATTCTTTCACAAAATTCACACTGCGGAAAGGAATGCCAATATGAGCACAAGTCAAAGCGACATCATCATAGTCTTTTGAGCTGGTACATTGCCCATTGTCATCCTTCTCATCCCAATTTTTCATGAATAGACCGATGACTCGAAAACCTTTCTGCTTGAGCAACAAAGCGGTGACGGACGAATCAACCCCACCAGACATACCCACTACGACAGTTTTATTATTTTCAATTGTGATTTCAGACATTTATATTTCTTTGCAACTACAAATTAAGAATAAGGTTTGCGATTCTACCATAAATCTAGTGGGTTTAATAGCGATTAAATATCTAAAAAATCTCATAAGGTATTGAGACTAAATTCCATTCACCTCTTGAATTCTAATCTTGTTGACGAGAGTCCATAGGCTTGGTTTAAAGTCCACTGAAGGTTTCTCAGATATCACTTCGAAAGGTAATCCAGTATGTTCGCATCCTTGTCCTTTCTTGAATTTGTCATTTTGTTAGGTGCGATCACTGCTGTCGCTATCATCTCCAATTACCTGCGTTTACCCATGATCGTAGCGTTCATTCTAGGTGGAGTTGCAGCAGGTCCCTATGGCTTTAAACTAGTAGAAAGTATTCCCGATGCTGGACTCATGGCCGAAATCGCAGCTATTTTTCTTATGTTTACAATCGGCCTAGAATTTTCCTTTAAGAAACTCAAAGAACTAAAAAGAGAATTTCTCAAGCTTGGATTTTCACAGGTTACTCTAAGTATTGGTATTATGTACTTGCTTAGCCATTACGTCCTGGGTTTTGATCACCCAAAGAGCATTTTCTTCGGCTACCTTGCAACTTTGAGTTCCACAGCATTGGTCTTAAAACTTCTCTACGACGCTCGCGATATCGAGACTCCCTATGGAAGAAACAGCGTTGGCATCCTATTATTCCAGGATATAGCTGTTATTCCCATGATGCTCTCTCTCCCCCTATTATCCAGTAGCAAGAGCCTATCTGTAGCTGAAATTTTCGATATAGCGGCTACTAACTGGATTTTAAAGATTGGGTTGATGGTTGCAAGTATTGTCCTAATTGGCCGCTATGTAATGCCTTTCATAATGGAAAAAGTTGCGCGGGTTGGGTCTAGGGAAGTTTTCTTCTTTAGCGTATTATTTTCATGCCTGGGAACTGCTTATGCATTTCATCACTTTGGACTCTCACTTTCTCTAGGTGCTTTTGTTGCAGGGATGCTCATTTCAGAAAGCCCTTATGGCCGTCAAGCTACTTCTGATATTCTGCCCCTTAGAGATAACTTCCTTGGACTCCTATTTGCCACTATTGGGATGATGCTAGATATTAACTTTTTAAGTACCCACTTTGGTACTGTCTTAATACTGGGAACCACCATCTTTGTGATTAAATTCTTATTAATCACTGGAATTTGTTTTGTTTGGAAAACTCCAATAAAACTATCAATCCTGAGCGGATTGTCCATTTGTCAAATCGGAGAATTTTCATTTATCCTGGCATCTCGTGCAATTAAAGACGGGCTACTTTCTCCCCTTGAGCACCAATACTTTCTGAGCATTTCAATACTATCGATGATTTTTACTCCTTTTGTTTTAAAATTCGCCTCACGCATCACCTTATCAAGCAACGAACAATGGAGCAGTTTGTTTTCCGGTGAAGATACTAAACCAATCAAAAAGCAAGCTGACTTGATAAATGCAGATGGTTCAAACAAAGAAAAAGGACATGCACTACTAATCGGATTTGGAGTTGCAAACCAAAACTTAGCAGCAGCCTTTGATGGTCTAAATCTTCCTTATAAAATCATTGAAGCAAATTATGACACAGTCAAAAAATACAAAGAAAATGGTTTTAACATTGACTTTGGAGACGCAACAAGTCACGAGGTTCTTAAGCACGCTAACATTGAATCAGCAAACTTGGTAATTATAGCTATATCTGGCTCCAAGATCGTTCCAGCAATCATCGGCTCTATCCGTAGCTTCAGACCAGATTTACGCATCCTGGTTAGAGCTCAATACATTAGAGATATGAATGTACTGAAGCAATTTTCTGATGTAGATATTCTAGTTGCCGAGGTTGAAACTTCAGTTGAACTGCTAGCCAGAGCCTTAAGAGTATACGGAATAGACGGGGAAGACATTCAAAATTATATGACCAAGGCTAAAAAACAGCTCATGACCTACTCAAACATATCACAAATGTGGGAAGGTGGCTTACTCAATCTACCCTCCTGGGAAGCCTTAGGCTCAATGAGTCCGTTGCGCATCGGTGAAAATTTCTGCTGCCTCAATAAAGCCCTTTACGAAATAGACTTAAACCGTAAAACAGGGGTTTGCATAGCAACCGTTTACCGAAAAGGGATTGGGATGATGGTACCAGATGGAGACTTTATTCTTGAGCAGGATGACATCATCCAAATGGTGGGGAAAGCACATTCTTTGAAAGAAGCTGAAGCTCAATTAAGAGGATAAATCTGCAAAATATGTCATCTATCTTTCGAGATTGAAAATATTTTCAAATAATTCCCACCTTATTTCTACATAAATTTCCCTATATTAAATCAAATTTGTTGAAACAGTTAAAATAAATTAGATTCTTTACGAACTAATTTAATATATACGAATTTTGCACTATAATTGAGGTGTCATGGAAGAGCAACTCTTAAGACGATCTACAAGGTATGAGCTGAAATGTTTGCTCACAGGCAACAGTCAGTTAATTTACCAAAAAAAAGCTATTCCATCAGCCACCCGTGATATTTCAGAGCGAGGTTTGGGAATTTTAACTTTCCAACCAGTAGCTTACGGGGAAGAGCTGATTCTTCACTTAAAACACATACGCTATAAAATTAGACTCAAAGTTGCATCTTCTTATATTATTTGCAGAAAGAAAAATATTTACAGTGTCGGCCTTAGTGCTAAATACTCTCACGATAATTTGTTGGATATTTTTTTACATGCAGGTTTTTTGAATGAAAAACCAAGCGAAAGCGAAATAACTGATATCGATATTGGATTAAGGTTTGCTGACATTATCGATATAGTCAGGAGTATCCATTATCAAGACTACAATATACTAAGTTCGATTGGGCTTAATAGACTTGATAGAACTCACACCGGCTTCCAGATCAGAATCAAAAGTAACCCGGTCGTAGTTATTGTTCCTAAAGAAAAATTTAAAACAGGTTTATCTAAGCTGTCAGAGTTTGATTTCCTTCAATACGTTTCCATTGTCAAAAAAATCGATAATCAATGGGTAAAAGTTTGGCCAACAACCCAAGAAATGAAGGTGCTCGCTCCGACAGCATGGGACGACTATATTGATGTGGGTAATCTCTAATTAATCATAGCTAAGCAAAATCGAGAGTCATGACTGCCCGAGCTTGATTGTGCATGGGGGAGCGATGAATGACAGGTTGAAAATCCTCTTTCCATTTAGAACCTTTCATAATCACTACTGAACCAGAAGGAGCTTGTTTGATTTGAGAACTTTGTTGACGCTCTATATCAATACCTACCTCAGAGTCATTTTCATGCTGCAAGAATGCTGGGGCATCAAGCCATTGACAAGAATCTCCGTACAATGAGTGAATAAGCCTTGCTGGCACATGATCAAAATGAAACCTGGGGCATATAGGCGCTTTTTGGCTAGAGATCCTCAATCCAACTTGATCGAGACCAAATAAAGTTGCAAAAACATCAATTAATTCAGTGATCCACTTCTGCATTGCTTTGAATCCTAATCTCTTCGGTAAATATTCCAGATTTTCGTGGATATTATCTACAGAAACTAACTGCTTAAACTGAAAGTTTTCGATTGCAAGTTGCTGTGCGTAGAGATCTCTTTTTTCAGAAGCAGGAGGTGTCCAGATACATAATCCGATATGATCTTTATATATGCCTGCCAAATCAACACATTGATCACTAATCAAATGCTTGCTAGATTTAGTGGAATGTTGTTTTAAAAATTGATTTAACTGAAAAGAATTTGCCATAATTTTCCCGCAAAAAACAAATTTACTTAGCATCAATAGTTTTAATAATTCAAAGGATGAAATTTAATTAGCATGAACTTCACTTTGCTGCTGTCTAATTGAGAATTCAAACTGTTCGGTAACTTCTTGCATCTTACCCCAGGGAGGAAATGGGTCTTCTAATTGTCCCCATGACGCTGGGTCTTCTCGTTCAGATTCCGTCAGCGTAGCCCATTCTAACCCATTTTTTAGCTTTTCTTCACTAAATTCCTGGCCAATAAATACAAGCTCATTTCTCCGGTCACCATAGGTTTCATCCCAGATAGCTAGAAGCCAGTCATAAAACTCTTTATTGTCTTCAGGGGGGCGTTTTTCAACTGGGATCGATGCCCACCAAACTCCAGCTTTATCAAATTTTGAGTTTTTTCCCACAACCGATAATAAAATAGAAATAGCAGGTTGTGAGGCTATCCAAAAAAATCCTTTAGCTCGAATAACACCTTTAATCCTCTAGTTTGGACAAAAAAAACTCTCAAATCATGCAGCGCGATATCGCCGAATTAAAGCTACCTAATATTTTACTTTCCCGCGACAATCCATTGGAAATAGAATTGAGCAAAATAAAATCAACCGGTGAGAGATTTTTAG
>JBGCDR010000207.1:0-4082 GCA_045105515.1 Oligoflexales bacterium | reverse complement strand
TCATACCTTTGCTCATAAGTGAGATTGGCAGACATAAATACCCCTTTCTTGCAAGCAGATTAGCCTCATAGACTAAACTAAATCCGCCTTCCGAAGCGATGGAATTTTTTCTTCTGCACTTAATCTAGCAATCCGCCATATACTTTTCAGCACTTTCAGATTTAGAGTTAAAGAACCTTCCAATCAAAAGCTCTAGCCATGTGTCTTTATCTTTGTTGAGCAAATTAACAAGTTGATTCAATTTCTATCCTCTCGGAGTGCTTTATCTAAAGATGATACCCAGGCAGATGGTGACGTAGTTACTCCGAAGTCTGCTCGATACCTTGCTATTGCAAGGCATATAAGGTGAAAACAAGAAAAATATGTGCAAGATCCTAACGGATATTTTAAGAATCTAGCCAATGTCAAGGTGGATGAGAATGGGGAAACACTCAGATTTTACCTTCCTAAACAGCTTATGGGGCAACTAAGACGAACCATTGCAAGCATAGTTTTTACTCCATAAGAGGTGATCAATGAGAATTGGAGGCATATTTTACCTAAAAATAGATGGTAAGATAGTCATTACCACCGAGGTTGAGTTTACTTACAACTTTGGTAAGCCTAAGCGGCAGGCGGAAAAGAACAGTGCTTTAGGAGTAGCAGGTTTCTCAGCAGAAGCACAAGTTCCTTATATCGATGGTGAGATTTTCGACACCGAAAGCTTAGAAGTTGAAGAGCTTCTGGATAATGAAAATGCAACTGTGATACTTGAGCTTCAAATGGGAAGACATTTATCTTAAGCTCTACATGCTTTTGCGGGGAGGGGGAGTTTACAACTAAAGGACGTTTGAAAGTTAGATTCGAAGGGATCGAAGGTGAGTTAGTAGCATAATATGATCACGGGTTGCTCTAGAATGTGTCGAATTCACATTTAACGTGATTTAGAAAGGGTTTCCATAGGAATGATTTTTTTAATTTTTCAAAGTATTCAAAACCATATTCACCTTCTTTTAAATAAATGGCTTTGACATCTTTGTTGAATTCGAAAGCGTCTAGGAGTTCATATTTTACTGAAATAAATGATCCATAGTCTAATAACTCACAAAAATCATCATAATCAAGGGATTCATAATGAAAAGGATATAAAATAGGCTCATAACCTGTATAAAATATAACAGTACTACCGCTGTTTGTTGTTATTGATGCGTATTTTGCAGAGCAAATTGAGGAGAACAACATTGTGAAAATAAAAATAATTTTTTTGGACATTTCGAAACCTAAATTGTTTGTTAAGAAAGGTCATCTTCTAAACAATGCAAAAAAAATAGTCAAGAAAGGAAAATTTATATGAACGATTCTGGCACAGTATATATTAATCCCTATGAGATAGAGTTGGAAAAACCAACTAAATTCGGCAAGGATTATATCGAAAACTCCCCCTTAGAGATCCCACTTGTAGAGAGATCAGAGGGCTCAAAGTGAGCGGTGATATGACCTTTGGTGACATCTTAGACATTGGTCAAAAGCTAGAAGAGCAACCTAGACGAGTAATCGATAGTTTGTCCAAGAAGGATGCCATGGTCTATCCTCATATCTCTAGAAGGAACTCCTATTAACCCTAATATTTCTGTTTCTATTTACATAAAAGAGTCAGGTTTTCAAAAATTTATTGGATCAAAAATCTACTAATTAAAGAAGAAAATCAACTCAGTTTTGTTATTGACAATGTTTCCGATCAAGATACAGTTTTAGTAAAAGTACGACATTTCAATGAAGAGCACATGATTCTGACATAAAATATTTTAGAGTTGCCTCAAGAGTTCATCTAAACTTCAAAAAAAGTGGCTTTAAATATAGATTTTATTGCATTTTCAACTAAAAATTCCGCTGTTATCCAGGGGGCAATTGGATATTCTTTTGGCACAAGTTTTTCTTCTAAAGCCTCTGAAGGTTTTAGAGAAGGGCTAATTTCAGTTCAGTATTAGTTTTATTGAAAGAATAATTTCCTACTCATTATAAAAAATCAAGGGATTTTTGGATTGCGAACCACCGACGTCAGGCTTAAAATTTGCGCTTAAGCTACATTAATGTAGCTGATGCAGCATTCATTACTCTACTAGAAATGATATGATTTCTATCACTTCTATTGGTTTTCAAGCAGTTAATACATTTGATACCGTCAGTTTCGTTACTTGCAAGAGAATCTGTCAGTGAATTGCACAAATCTGAATGATCAAATGAGCGCAAAAATACTTCATTGATCCTACTCCATTTTCATTGCATCTACATCGAAAAAGGACAAGTCACTTATACCCGGCCTCGATGTTCTTGATGTACTTAAAAAAGTAAATGAAGCCATAAACACCGCAGCAATGAACCTTACTGAAGCCTTGAGAGTTCTCGATATGCCTGCTTATACCCTTGCAAGATAAGCACAAATGCTAAACAAGGTTTCCAATATGCTCATAGCACAACTACCATTCTTTCCTTTACGAGATCAGATGCATACTCACCAGATCCAATTCAAAGAGAAAGCAAATCTGGTATCGATGTCGCCAAATTTGGACATTGTGGTTAGTCAAATTTGAAATAAGGGCACCTATCATTATCTGACCACTGGCCGTTTGTTACTCTTTTTCCGTTGGTCTTTTGAACTGATAATTTACCGCTATTAGTTATAAATACGCAGTTTGCTCTACCAATATCTGGGAAAATACCATCACCTTCTTCACGGTCAATACTCGATGAAACAGGACCATTTGGATGGCCGTGAAATGCCTCTCCATATGGCCTTAAGTCTCTGTCTTTTACGGATCTACGATTATCAATTAACCTATTAAATAGATTGTTTGGTAAAACATTACAGTCACATTCTTTACGTCTTCTTTCAGGACAATCTAATATTCTTTTGTGTTCAATATCTATTAAATATCTATGGTGTTCAATCCATCTTGCTGAATCGTCACCGATTGTAGCTCTTGAGCCAGAACAAGAAATACCTGTCCATTCTCCATCTAATTCAACTTGGAAGTTACTTTTAGAACCATTTTTCGATGGTGATTTCGTACTTTTTGTATTAGGTGTTGGAGAGTCGTTTTCATTTTTACTTGTAAGTTCACATGTTTCGTGACCTTTAATTTTCTTTTTAAAACTTTCTATTTTACCTGTTTTTTTGTTAACACAACTCAATCCAGATTTACATTGTGAGGAGTCATCACAATCTCCTTGGCCTTCACCCAATAAAGAATCTGAGGCTAATTCAATTGATACCATATTTCCATCTGTTTTGGCATTATTTACCAACTCTCTTTGATTTTCAGTTTTTTGCCCACAAGCTAATAAATTAATCAAACCCAAAAAAAATACAAATTTTACCATGAAATTCCTTTGCATGCTTAACACCCCAGATTTATAAAGATATAATTCACCAGTATTTCTATATAACTTTTCGGATGTCTTAATCCATGAGTCAAAGAAAAACCTAAGAAGATGTTCGCAATATTTCGCAGATGATTTGGTAATATTTGAAATTAAAAAATTGTCCGGATTGTGCCAAACTTGCCAATCATTTGCCTGATCCCCTTTTCAAGATACTTTTTCAAAGAGAAAGAAAATCAGTGGTAGATATGAGAAAGTTTGGTTTTAATTCCGACCGATCCAATAACGAATCAGATCAGATGTAATCTTGTTTTCCAAATATCTATCCTTATGTTCTTTATACAAAGCAAATCTATCAGATTCAAAAGCAATTCTAAGCTCCTCGGTACATGGAATTAGTATGATATCGCCATCATTATATTTTTTATTTCTTTCAAAATTACGAATATAATTTATTTTTATATCTGTTCTACAACTCTGTAATGACTTCAGGGCATGTTTCCTCGTGTAACCAATAGTGAGGAGATTTCCACCTTTTACATAAATGGCGTTTGGTTTGTGACGAGCATCAATAAACTTTGTTAAATAGTGCCTGATTGGAAACACACCGCCGCTTTTGTGTGTAAGGCTTAGAGCACTATAATCTTTAGCGAATTTCCCCAGTTTCTCTAAAAAGGATATAATTGTCGGAAAATCAAAAGATCTTGGGGGTGCCCATGCGC
>JBGCDR010000206.1:0-9661 GCA_045105515.1 Oligoflexales bacterium | reverse complement strand
TAGTTCAATTCCTTGCTTAGTAATAGCGGTACAGATATTTTCTTGAACCCCGTTGAACCAATCAGCATTTAGCTGAGTTGATGCTTCTTCTTTGGGTTTGTGAGGATTACCGTCAGTAAATTTTCCATTCTTTGCCGTAGGGGTATCAATCCTGTGCATAAACTGTCTTCTCCTTATTGTAATATCTTGAGTCAATATGTGCGTGTTTTACTCGTTCTACTGCGCAAATAACTCCCTCTTCTCTTTCAAATTCTCGAAGCTGTTTCTTGCATGTAGATGAGCATGAAAAAGTATTCATGAGTTCAAGATTGATGCCTGAAAACTCAAGATGAAGGCAGCTTTTATCATCGTTAACAGATATTCTCCGGCCGGCTAATCTTGAAGCTACTTCACGAAGGTATCTTAGTGAACAACCGCCTAACGAGTTTAGTTTTCCGAGTACACAATGATTTCTTTCCGCTTGGATGCCTTTAGCTTCTACCTCCAGAATAGTTTCCCATCTTGAAAGGTGGGTGCTCAAATTACCGGGGATTTCACTTGTTCGCTCGCAAATGTAGCGTTCGACCACCGAGAAATTTTTGGTAATTGCCACTATGAATTCATCTATAAGCTCATTCTCCGAGTCAAAAATTCTTCCCTGAGGGAGAAATTTTTTAAAGATTTCCCTCATACTGGACCTCCTTAAGCACGAGAATTTCCACTTTATTTTCTGCTCTCATAGTTTCTTTAGGAGTAAATTCTATCTCTTTGAGTCCTTCGATTTGAGAAACAGCAAGAAAAATATCGTAGGGAGTTACTTTGGCGACCTGCTCGTTTTGCATGGCATCGAGATAGCCTGAAGGGGCCATTTTTGACTGGAAGACATCTTTGATAAGCTGCTCCACTTTTGGAAAGATTTGCGGTGGGTCGAGCTTAGTGACCTTAATGCTCACTTCTTTTTTAATTGGCGGTGTTATTACAAGGCGTGATCCTGCGGGCTTAATTTTCTCAAGCTCTAAGTGGACGTTCTGAGCCTGTTCTTTACTCGGGATAGGGTTCGCTATATCAGGGGTCAAAAACGTAAGGGCGACGCATCCTAGCTTCTCTCCTGGCAGAGGATCGATCCATGCCTTAAACACTTGTGGCAGGCTCTCTGCCCAATCAATATAGTCATGCACCGCCCCACCTTGAGGAGGGAGGGCTAAGCGTCTTAAAAACCTTCTTCTAAGGGAGTTGTCGTTTTCTTCTTCATATCCTCCCTCCATGGATAAAACTGTGGCCTCAGAGTCTAAGCCTGCAATAGTGTTGCTTATGGTTAGCAATTCTCCCTTATGTCTATTGCCTCTGGTTCCAGTTTTTACGCAACTTAGCTCAATTTCGTTTACTCCTGCTTCAAGAAAAGTATCTTCTTTTAAGCAGTACTCGTGCTCAGACTCATGAAGCCAGGCCGTGCCTTGCTCCAGCTTCAAATCTTCGCTCGCTTTAACGACAATTAAGCCCCTTGCAAAGCTTGCTGGATTACGCTGATATCCCCATATCTTGGCCCAACGTTCTAAGATATCTTTTCTCGCTGTGTCAGGCATGCGTCCTTCAATCTGGGTATCTACATAAGCA
The DNA here is from genome assembly GCA_045105515.1 of Oligoflexales bacterium. Taxonomy (GTDB): domain Bacteria; phylum Bdellovibrionota_B; class Oligoflexia; order Oligoflexales; family Bog-1112; genus JABSRF01. The sequence continues at coordinate 8,068 of JBGCDR010000206.1, read as the reverse complement.
TAAAGGGAGTGTGTGAGCCCTGCGATCCCCTTAGCAAATATGCTCTTTAAGTTGTGCCTAACTCCCGTCTGTCCCAGGTCAGCGTGTATGCTTGCATTGATTTCCTTAAGCGAAGGTCTCATTTAGCTGCCCCACTTATATTTTAGATCGAGTTTATCTTGGTCTAGGTTTATGTGGATGCTTAGGCTTTCTCCTGTCCAAGCTGCTTTGACATCGATGTTTTTTATATGTCCGTCTTTTATGGTCCACTTAAGGGCTTCTTTGACAAACTGCTCAGCTTTCAGCAAAGACTCATCGTTTTTAGGCTGCCTTTTTAGAGTCCATAGCCTTGAGCCAAGCTTGAAAGGGGAATCCTCAAGCAAATCTCCCCAATATCCTTTTCTATCTGTATCGTAAGCCTCAAGGTCTTCAGCTTCGGCTTCCCCGTCGCAAAAGAGTGAAAGTAATATCCCGGTAAACAGCTCGCTTTCTTGCTCTTGACTTAACTCAATTTCGGTGTCTTTAATGATAAGATTCATTTAAATTTCCCTATTTTTGATTTAATGGATGTAAGATCAGCAGCATTAAAAAGTGGTGAATTATCAACACAAGGTTTTGTTTCAAGCTTTTCAAGTAGATCCTCGATGATACTCACAAGGTTGGTTTTGTCAGATTTTACAAGGACTTTAGTGCCTACAAGATCGAGTGAGCCATCACTTTTACAGTGGAGGTAATTGCCTTTATTCGTGTAAATAAGGCTCTCTCCTTCCTGTAGAGTAGGAGATGGCTTACCTTCTACAGAAATAATCTTCAGATTTCTCCTATTACCATTACAAATTGCAAAGCATTTGGAGCCCTTGTTCGGCCTTGATGCAAATCCAAAGGGATATAATATTGGCACTTTATCTATGGTTTCGTTCGTAAGAAAACTTGCCTGCACTTGGCTCTCGTTATGAGTTTTATGAATCTTCCCCCATGCAGTAATAGAGGCTATCGACCTTTTTATTGGGGCAAGCATTCTAGCTAACAAATCAGGCTTCATGAAAATTCCTTTTAATAACCTCCTTCATAAGAAGGAGGCGGAGGGTGTTTACGGATTTGCTTTTACGAAATTGTTGGGAAGAAAAAAATGAAGTTCCGGTTTTTCCGGATCAGTCAATCCAATTAAACTTTTTTCTAAGTACTTTGTCTTTGCTAGACTTATTTTTAAGCTTTTTAATCTCAGGCATTGGGATAAATGCATCGGGCCTAACAAGGCATAATTGGCTGATAGTTCCTGATTCCCCGTAGCTTAAACTTACAGCTGAAACCATCATGAGTTCGTTCTCAAGCATAAGTTTTCTTGAGAAAACACTTACAAGCATGCCCACTTGCCAAAGATTTCCCTCACTTGATTCCCAGCCATACAGCTCTACATTCACGATCTTCGAACGTGAAACCTTGATGCCATTTTCCCAGGCTGCCCTTTGCTGGAGAAAAGCCTTTGTTGACTCATCATTTGCAATGAGAACCTTTGGCCTGTAGCGCCTAAGTGTGTGGTCTTTAGCAAGGCCTTCAAGGTTTTGACCATTTTTATCCTGGCCTTTTACCCGGTAGCTGGAAAAACGAGAACTAGCGTCGCTTTGAGCATAGCCTGACTTTATATTGATACCTTCAATCAAAGAGCATTCGAGTTCGTTTGGCCTTGGGGTATCGAGGATAAGCTCTCCTTTAGGGGAGGTTTGAAATAGGACTCCGTGACTTTGAAAGGCCCGTTCAATACATTCGAAAACCCCTTCTCCCGGCTGCACTGTAAAATCGCTTGCCTTAGGAGGATTTTTTAGTTTTGAGATGACCTCGATGCCAAAGACCTTAGCCAGTTTTGCTGTGATATCTACAAGAGATTGAGTGCCTTTAAATTCGTGGGAGCTTCCCTCGTAAGAGCAGTCCACTAGATCGCAGCTTATATCTCTACCTGCTATTTTTAACTCACTTTGAGAATCACCAAAGCTAGGCTGGATCACCTCTACATAAGCAGTCATTAGTAGCTTAGCGCCGTAAAAAACAAGAACTTTCTCACACTCCTCAAAATCGCCTGTTTCGCAGGTAATTTCAAAACTACCGCAAAGGTTTTCAATGGAGCGGGAGAAACTAAATTCCTTGCCCTCAGTTAAAATCTGCTCCCCTATCTTCACCGTGAGCTTTTCAATCATTGAATACCTCAACGCTTCCAGCAATTTTAAGTGGATTGTCCGCATCCTGTCTTTTAATAATCTCGCCCTCTTTACTTAAGTCACCATATAATTTCCAAGCTAGTATAAGGGCAGGAGTCTCTTCATAGATCATTTTTGAATCAATCTTTTGCAGATATTCAACCTCGTTTAAGGCCCAATTTTTAAGCTCTGCATAGAAATTTTTAAGAGCAAGGCTTCCCTCATAATCAGCACTTGATATTGTTAGAGTGAGGATTTTTTCAAGCTGATCTAAGATATCGTTCACATTTTCCTTGGATAATTCCTTAACCTCAATTTGCTGCACCATTTTTGAAATATTAGTGAGAAAAATGCTCGAATAGGAAAGTGTCAAAAGTGCGTCTGTATTTTTTGCGAGTTCTTTGTTCTCAGGCCTGGGTATCTGAGCTAAATCATCAGTTACACGTTTACTGTCTTCGAGAACTGTTATGGTTTTCAGGCTACCTACAATATCTTTAGCAAGCTTCTGGGGTGCTTCTATCAGGCTTCTTGCCTCTCCTGCTAAACTTTCAGTTGCTATTCCAAGGTCACTTACCGCGCTAGCAAGCCGCCCTGCTCCATTTTCGCTGTGAATAATATGGCGTACGTTTTGAACCAAAGACGCTGTTTGGGCTACAAGATAGGCGGGCATATCCACAATGCTGAACGCTTCGATAAAACTCGCGGCGGCATCGTCCAAGAGAGCCTTGGCTTTTGCTAAGCTGCTGCTAATTTTATCAAAAACGTTTTTTGGACGAAGATCTTCAGGCGCCTCTATGAATTCAAGATTTAGCCTAATCATCCCAAGTTTATCAATACGTTCAACAGAGGCGATCGAAGCAAGGTAAGCATCGAGCATACCAGCTGTTGGATGAATGAGCTTGCCAGGACCTTTTCTTGCTTTAGCCATTTTAAGGAGGCTCAGGGTAAAGTACCTGCTTTCTCCTAGGAGCATTGCTTGGATTGGATAAAACTTAGGCTCAGGGCCTATCTTTTCAGGAATTGCCTTTTTTTCAAACTGGCCTGGAAATCTGTGAATAGCGTAAGTTGTTGCATCTTTTTCTTCAGATACAAGCACACTAAACTTGATGCCTCTAAAAGACGCCTGCTGTAATACCTGTCTAAACATCAATAGGACCCTTCCATCAGTAGCCCATGGTTAAAGTTAATCTTCCCTCCCGTATTTGATTTTGCTGCAACAGATATTCCCATAGGAAGATTATCAAAACTAAAATTAAGGTCTATGGACTGCTTTTTTTCTTCCTGTTTTTGTGCCCTGATAAAATCTGCAAAAGATTCTTTCATCGATTGGGGGTGATAAACCCCCCGGTCACCTATTCTTCTGTTTGAACTGTTTTGACTTCCTAGAAGCGAGAGAAAGCGCTCCATATAAACATCATTTGGAGTCTTTGCATTGTCTGGTGAAAAAGCTTTTTTAAATGGATCTGCTAGGAAATCTGGAGCCCATGCAAATTCTTTTGAAGTCTTAGCACTCATGTTTTGGGTGGGAAGATATTTGCGTCTGTCCTCAGCTCCAGATTCAGCTGCGGAAGCTATTTTATCAGCTAAGTACTTGGTCAACCTATTGTTTAAAAGCCCGTCAAGCAAGTATCTTAAGCTATCAAAAACACCTTTGATCCGCTCGCTAAGGTATTTGACAAGTCCAGTAATAAGCCATGTAATTCCCTGTGCTACTTTTGAAAAAATTGCACCTAATACAGTTCCCAAGCGGCCTACTGCCGTTAGGATACCATCAAGAAGAATAGACCCAACACCTTTAATCATCCTAAAAAAATCTGAATCTATGAATGTCTCATACAAAGCGTATAAACTTGCACCTATGTCTTTGATTCCCTCCCAGATGGACTGTCCTATAGCGATGACGCCTCCGACTATCGACTCAAAGAAAGACGCAAGATGAGGCATATTTTCTCTAAAAGAAGCCCATAGGCTTACAGCAGCCTCAGCAATATAGTCCCAGTTTTTTATAAGTAGAAATCCACCGTAAACCAGGCCGGCAAAGGCTGCAATCACGCCTGTAACTTGCAAGGCAATGAGTGCAAAGCCGCTTAATATCCCCCCAATACTCGCAGCCACACCAAGCTTAACCAGGCCTGCAAAAGCCGCTACCAATCCACTTATGCCTATAACAATGGGCCCAGCTATGGCTGCTATACCTGCAAAAATTCCTAGCATGTTATGGGTCTCTGAGCTCAACGCCTCCAGTCTTTGCATTAAAATCGCAGCTGAATCGCCAAGGGCCGTAAAGAATTGAAGAGGCCCACTTTCAAAAAACTTATTAACAAAACCTTCTGAGGCACTTTGCAGTAGCTTGAGTGAACCCTCGAAGCTCTCCATCATTTCCTTGGCTTTTTTGCTAGCAAGACCAAAACTATCATTTGCTAGGCCGTCCATGTATTCACGGATAAGATCAATTTTATCTACCACTGAGAGAAGATACTTTGCAGGATCAGCACCAAATATTTTTACATAAACGTCGGTGGTTGCCTTTTTACTTTTAAGCAGTTCAAGGAATCCAATTAGGTCTTTTATTTTCCCTTTGTTCTTACCTTGGGTGAAAAGAACATCTTCTTTGTAGACTCCAAGCTTTGACAATGCCAATTGTGCTTCTGGAGTTAAGTTAATGATCCTCATTAAACTTGAAGCCAAAGCCGTTCCTGCTTCCGGTCCCTTATGGCCCATCTTAGCAAGAGCCATAATGGTTCCGGCAGTCTGATTAAAGGTGACATTCACGCTCTTTGCTACGCCAGCAACCTTTGAGAGGGCATCATGAAAGTTGATAAAGTCAGTCTTTGTATGGGTAAATCCATAGGTAATCTTGTCTGCAATCGCAGCAAAGTTTTCAGCTTGTTCCCCAAACCCTGCCATGATATTAGTTGCAAACTCACCTACCTCTCCAAGCTCATTTCCTGAAATAGCTGCTAAATCAAGGATTCCAGGGATCATTTTAAGCTTTTCAGCTGTGCCATAACCTGCATAGGAGAGTGACAAGAGGCCTTCGGCTATCTGATGCTGTGAAAACTGCGTCGTAGCTCCAAAGCGCTTTGCAGCCTCACTCATCTTCACAAGGTCTGCTTCGGTAGCTCCGGATATTGCCCCCACCTTTTTCATGGCACTTTCAAAATCTGAAGCTACCTTAAGGCCTACAGCACCAAAGGTAGCGACGGGGAGGGTAAGCCTCATGCTTAGGTCTTTGCCAAGACCCTTAAGTTTATCTTCAAACTGGTCTAACCTTCTAAGCATTGGTCCCAAAGCCCTGAAATTTGCTCTGAGCCTTGCATTAATTTTATCGAGGGGTTTTATAAGCTTATCGAAACCAGCTGTTAATTTGCGAATAGAAGCAAGTGCTTCCTTATCTTTAGCACTTATAGCAAAGGCAACTTTTTTAGGCATATTATTTCACCCCATGAAATATCTGATAGGACTGCTTTGCTCTTTCTAACCAATATTCAAGCTCGTCGATTGTCATTTCCCAAATATCATTTGGAGGGAAATGGAAGGTATAAGCAATCACTGCTATAGCTTCATCTAGAAAATTTTGATCGACTGACTTAACAAAAAAAGGGTTTTAAACACTAGAGTCATAGTATCGTCAGCGGACAATTCATTTATGACCTCCTCTCCTGCTCCAGTTAAGCTTTCTGCCATTTTTAGCAGTTGATCCATGAGTCTTGGAGGAACATTTCCTTGCTTCAGAGCTGCAAAACTTCCTATATCTAGGTGTCTGATCTCTTTTCCTTTTGGCTTACGAAGCTTAAGTGATTTAATCTCCACACTGCCTATTTTAATTGGCTCAAGTAGATCAAACTTATAAGGGTCTTCACCAACTAATTTATTAATATCTGCTTGCATAGCTATTATCCTTTTCTAGCTAAATGTTGCACTCATCCCCTGCCAACTGACAGGCAAACGTCCTTTGGTTGTAAATTGTCCATCACCCGTAAACTGAGAGCCTTCAAGGGTAAACGTTCTTTTGTCTTGGAACTCAATCGCTATGGTATCCCCTTCCTCACTTGGAGAGATAAGCTCATCCACATCGATTGATTTCTTGACGTAAATTTCACCTTCAATGGAGGGTGCCTGTCCTTCGAACTCAAAGCCCTGTACCTCTCCATACCCATCCATAACAGCGTTGGCCTTAGGCCTACCAAGGTTCACTTTGAATTCACCCTCGGTTGCTGCTATGAGCGTTCCGTTTCTAAGTAGCTTAAACAGCCCTGCTCGCATCATGCTTAGACTCCTATGTATTAAAGCTTATGGTGGTCACGGTTGAACGCAATTGACCCATGAGAAGCACAGGGAGCATCATGTCCACAGTTTCCCCATTAGGCCTGACCTCGATTTTCAAATTGCGTTCAAAATCCTTAGAAAACTGCACCAGGTTTTCCCTAACCCACGATTTGTAGTGAGCAATGATCTGAGGCCTAAGGCTATCGGGTGAGACCACATCACCCTCATATAAGCCCTCTCTAGCAAGGCCGTGTCTGGGAAAGGCCTTTTTAAGGTAAGCAAGGATGTCATAGCGCAGATAACTTAGAATCATCTTCTTACTTAGGTCCCTATAAGAATCATCCTTCACACCATTTTTAAACTTATAGGTGGAAACCAAACGGTCAATTTTGACCTCGCCTGCATCCACATAAAAGGTGCTAAGACCATGTTTAAGCAGCTTGTTCTTCTCATCCAAGCTAGGCCCGCGATCCTGTGGCTCAAGCCCTAGGAGAGGGAGAGTCTGAAAGGGTTTGTAGGGCGGCCAAGCATACTTTGCTACCGTTGCGGCCAGTGTAGCAGCCCACTCAAAATGCTCGGATTTAGAGCCTTCAGCATGCATAAGGGTCACATGTTTATGATTCATGATGGTTTGTGGGTTTTCGGCTTCAGAGTCAATAGAATAAATCTTGATAGTCTCTGCTACTGATTTTTTAGAAGCTGCAAATAAATGCCCGTCAAGCTGCTTAGCGTAGCCCCACATTTTTTCAAGGTAGGTATCAAATAGTTTAAGACTCGCTGGATCTTCAACACTGGTAGCTATTTGGGTGAATTGCCTCTCTGGTATGGACTCAATAGCTTGAGTTATATCAGCTGAATCAGTACCCATAGAGATTGCAAAAAATTCTCCTGTAGGATGAGCCTTAATCGCTGCCCTGCACATCTTATCGAGCTGGGAGTCCTTACCAAATAGATCTTCCCCGCTCAGTTCAGATTCAAGCTTTTTAATCTTAAAATTTTCAGCCTCGGACTCAGCAGATTTTAGGCCTGTTAAAAGAATCCTTTGATCTTGCTTAGTCAATCTTCCCGCTGCATACCTACGATCAAAACTAGCGTAATGATGGGGAGATAGACCCGGATTAAAATCATTTGCCATTTTTTAGTTTCTCCAGTCTGTGCTAACTACCTTAAATGGAGGTAGGTTTTCGGGAACATCGGGCATCAAGTCTTTGGTGTATTCGCATTCGTAACTTAGAATTAGGCGCCCTATAGGTTTAGAACCTTCCTCTGATTTTCCAATGCGTGACTCACTTAGTGTGAGTAGGGGCACAAAATCATTGACCTCAGATTTCATTTGAAGCCGCTGTTCTATCTCAAGTCCAATCCCATCGAGAACATCTAGAACATTAGATTCCTCTGTTTGCACAGCAGTAACTTCAATAGACACGCTTAGGGTATTCGCACTCTCAAGGACTGAGTTTGATATAATTTCCGATTTTTCCTCAGGGGTATAAATATCGATATAAGGGTAACGCATTGACTCATCTAATCGATCGACATTGATTCCTACCCTATCACCTGCTTTTGTTTTCCCGCTAAGGACATTTTTAAGAGCAGCTCTTATTTCTTTTCTGGTTTGATACTTAAAC
>JBGCDR010000205.1:0-5142 GCA_045105515.1 Oligoflexales bacterium | reverse complement strand
CGCAGCTTCTTCAAAGTTAAGAGTCAGAATTGATAAGCTTCGTGATGAAATAGGTTACGCAGCAGCAGGTCTTTGGAACTATAAAATAACATAAATTAAGCTACCAAAGGGTTTTATCAATTGTTAGACAACTCTATTATTCCTTACAGCAGATGATCTGAATGCAAAATGTGAAGCTCTTGCTTATCAGGTGGAAGAGCCCACCATGAAACAGATTCTTGAACATTCCAAAAAAACGAATACCTGCGGGGACGTTTCAGTTAGCTTTTGTATTCGCTTGAAATTAACCCAACAGATTAGCCCAGAACAACCTAATTATACTTATACAGAGTCTCCAAGCCTAGATCTAAACTTACCATGCCCAGGAGATTCATTTAATGATCTCAGCATTAAGATTGCAAACGACAAGTCCCACTCCGTAAGCTCTAGTGAAAAAATAGAAATTAATGCCATACGAAGTGTTTTATCAGTATATCTTTCTAACACTCCAGGGTGTTTAGAAGGTGGTGAGTGGCGAGATATCGAAAGAGAAGATCCTACTTGGAATTTGGAATTTATTGATGACGTAGCTACGGTCTATGCTAAATTTCAGGATGTCTTTGGTGCAGAATCCGATTGCATCTCCGATAGCATTAGTTACGGATCAACAACTGAACAGTGCTTCGCTAACGAATCCACATACCTCGTAGAAAATATTCTTGCCGGGGTGATCATAGGAGATCTTGAGGGCACTGCTTCCACAAGCTATCCGGAGTGCACCTCTGATGGCCAGGTAGGCTGTATAGCTAGTAGTACCTACAAGGCAGCAAGCGCTGACGGTATGGCTGCAAAACTGATATCAGGTCAGACTGCTGGAGGTGTATCTGGCTCTGTCGCAATTGAAACACATTCAAATTGCAGCTCAGGAGGGCAGGGAGACTGCATTACCACCAGCACTTATAAGTCTATGGACCTAGCTTCGAAAGATGCCGGAGGTGCAGTAGATATCACTAATGCTTTGTTCTCAGCCAGAGTAAAATCAAGTTCTACATTTGAGTTTTGGGATGAAAACGGAACACGTTACACCTCAACGGGTGATGAAGATATTGTGGAAGCCAATTTAGCTGATGGTGTAGATATCTTTGGTGTGACTGGAACAGCAGGGGCAAGCCCAGACTGTTCTTCCATCGTTGTGGGAGGCACTTGGATCTTAGTTCCAGGGGATGCAGATTATGGAACCAATGACTTCTGTGTCATGAAGTACGAGGCTAAAAACAGCAGTAATGTACCGAATTCAGCCGCAGCTGGCACCCCTTGGGTAAGTATCGATCAGCTGAATGCTATAAAGGAATGTGCATCCTTGGGTAAAGGATTTCATCTTATTTCCAATGACGAGTGGATGACCATAGCTGCAAACGTTGCAAATGTTGATTCCAACTGGAGTAGTGGGACAGTGGGAACAGGTACTCTCTATAGAGGCCATTCAGATAATTCTCCTACTGTCGCTTGTGCAGCAGATGTAGATGATAATAAAAACTATGTGGAAGATGATGCAGGGACAAGCTGCACGGCATATACCAACGACACAACTGAAAGTGACGAAGCTACTCAGAGAAGGACTCATACCCTATCCAATGGACAAATTATCTGGGACTTGGGAGGCAACGCCTCAGAATGGACTAGGTATTTTAATGATGAGGAAAAACCATCTGATGATGGAACGCCTGATGATGCTTTTCGCGAGTACACAGCTATATCGGGTACCAGCACCTTTGCTCTTTCTGATCTTATTCCTACCAATGCAGTCAAGTCTTTTTGGCTAAATACTTGTAGCTCTACTCAGTCAATCGGCCAATATTGGGCTGGAACGGATTCTAATGGCGGGGCACTGCATCGGGGTGGTGACTGGGACGACACTACTGGCACAGGTATATTTGCTGCAGCCTTACCAGAATTGTCAGATGATGCCACAAATGCAAATATTGGCTTTCGCTGTACTGTTGCCGTTCCTTGATCCTAAAGAAACGACTTTAAGCCAGTTTATTGATGATTTCTAGGAAAATAAATCCCCATGAAAAAAATATATAGGTACCTAGAATAAGCTTTCCCCCAGGGGCTTTGTAGGGTCCACTAAAGCCTTTATGGTATCGTCCTACCCAAACCATCACAGCCGGAAGAACCATTAAAAGAGTCACCACTCCAAAGGCTCCAGCATACTCTAGGCCACGCAGAAATGCCTGCGGATTCAATAAAGCAATCACAAGAGGCACTAAAAACCCTAAAATAAAACAGATTGCTTGGCTTTTAATATCATTAGAGAGCTTTAAACCATCTTTTAAGAAATCTATCAAACTAACACCAACGCCGAAAAAAGAAGTAAAGATAGCCAGCAGAGAAAAAACCATCGCCAAAATAGAAATTGTTTCTTCTTGCCCATCAGCACCAATGAACTGAAGCAAAGAAGAAATTGGAATTCCTTGTTCATAAGCTTGCCTAAGCCCGTGCGAACCTTCAATAGGAACGGTACCAAGAGTTACTACTTCCCAAACTATATAAAACACAAGCGGCATTGAGCTGCCAATAAGCAAGACTTTTTTTAATTGGCTCACATTATGTTTTAGATAGGTACATAGACTTGGAATCACAATATGAAAACCAAAAGAAGTAATCACCACCGAAGAAGCGTTTGGAAGAAAGTCAAAACTCATTTGTTTAAAATTATTTGGTTCGATATGCATACTAAGCATGGCAATCAACGAAATGAGGCTGCAAAACAGAACAAGCATAAACACGCGATTAAACATATCAACAATAAAGATCCCTTTCATAACTAGGAATCCGAGCACTAAGCATACCCCCAAGGATGCTAAAGGTAGCGAAATATCATTAAAGCCGATTGCTTGGAGAAAGTTTGCAACTACTAGTCCACCTCCGGCGATATAAGCAGTTACCAACGCATATAGAAGGTATAAATAAAAAGACCAACAAATTATCTTGCCAGAGGGTCCTAAGATTATGGAGGCCATGGTGACAATATTAACCTCTCCCTCAGACCAAAGAGTCAGCTCAAGAAAAAGATAAGCGCTATAAAGAAGGGCAAACCAGGAAAGTACAAAAAGGCATAAACTCGGGTAGAGTCCCAAAATCCCCGTAGAAATTGGGAGAGCAAGCATAGCTGCTCCAATGGCAGTTCCCGCAAGCAAAAAAATGCTACCTAAAATTCTTCCTAAATTTTCCATGTTCAACCTGCGTTTGAGTGGTATATTCTGCTTCAAGTATATGACAACTCGGGCACCTTAGTCGGAAAATCATACGTAAATTATGGTAGCTTGGACAGAGGTTTTTAAATTTATCGAAAAAGCTTTTGAGATTGATAACGAGATAGCTTAAAAAAATCAAATAAACTGAACCACCTGATCTTGAGGGAGCCGAGATTTTCGCAATCGAGAAGGGTTATTTAAATCATCGGAATGTGGGTAACCAATAGCAACTACGACTTGACAACGGTATTGAGATCCAAGCTTGAGAATATGATCGATTTTACGGCTACGGATTCCCTCCATAGGAAGGGCTCCCACTTCCAATTCCGAGCAGGCTGCAAGTACGAATCCCAATGCTATATAAAGCTGATTGGTCGACCACTTATTCAATCCTTTTAAACGAGAATAAAACCAAACGAACAAAGACAACTTAAATCGACTCACTCCTTTTTTTCTCATCATGATCTGGAGCACTTCTGTTGAATCAATAACCTGATGAATATGATCCATAGTGAGCTTGCGACGCATCAGGACGAGTAAGTGCGAACATTCTTCTATTCTCATTTTATTTGTATCCATCCCTGCTTCGGCTAAGCTTGCTTTGACTCCTGGATCTGATACAACCACCAACTTCCACGGTTGGGTATTCAATGAAGATGGACTAAAGTAAAAACTATCAATGATAACATCCAAAGTCTTTGAATCAAGCTTTCTATCTGGATCAAATTTTTTTACACTATACCTTCGCCTAAGCTTTTCCAAATTCATAGCACTCTCCTATATTCATGCCTGGGTATTCTTAGCATAATTATGCTTATCAGCGCATTCCCTTTTTGGATAGGTGGAATGGGAAATGCCACCAAAAAATTCAATTTTTCGAGCTTAATCTGGCGACCAGGCCAGGTATTGAGTAAATCTAAACACCTATTTTTATTATTATTTTATATATTTCTTTAGTTTTGATAGGCTTAAACCGTTACTGTCTATAATATTGAAGGACACAACTATAGACACTGGTAAAAACTATGAACTTGGCAACACAATACCCAGAAACCTCCATAAAAGCACTGATTGTTGATGATCAAATGCTTATGAGGAGAGCATTTGCCCGTATTCTTTTTGAAATGGGAGTAGAATCCATAGAAGAATGCTCTAATGCAGAAGATGGGATTAGAAAATTAAAGCGCATCCCTGAGATCAATCTCGTAATTTGCGATTTACGCATGGATAAGCTTACAGGTTTTGACGTTTTAACTTATTTACGAACAAGACCTATTCACTCAGACGTCCCATTTCTTTTAGTCACTGGAGATAGTGAGCAAGAAGTTATTGTAAAGGCAAAAGATCTTGGAGTCAGTGACTTTGGAATTAAACCTATTATGCCTGAGGATCTGAAAAAGAAGATATGGAAGATGATGGAGTCTTACTTAAATCCAAGTGAGACAGAGAAGCTTTTTCATCAAGGTGATCAACTCTTTCTAGCTGGGAATTACCAAAAAGCAATGTCAGTTTACAAAGCAACAACTGCAATTGAAGCTAGTGCTCGGAGCTATTATTCTATGGCTCAAGTTCTTATGCGTGCAAACAAAATTGATGCAGCTGATAACCTTGTCAAAGAAAATATAAAAAAATACCCTCTCTATTACAAAAATTATGCTTTAGCAGCTGATATTTCTATATTGAAAAAAGACTACTATACAGCGATCGACTATCTTAAAAAGGAGTTAAATATCAATCCTTGGCAACCGCATCGCTGCTGCTTAGTCGGCGGATTGCTAGATTAAGTGCAGAAGAAAAAATTCCATCGCTTCGGAAGGCGGATTTAGTTTAGTCTATGAGGCTAATCTGCTTGCAAGAAAGGGGTATTTATGTCTGCCAATCTCACTTATGAGCAAAGGTATGA
>JBGCDR010000204.1:0-20444 GCA_045105515.1 Oligoflexales bacterium | reverse complement strand
GAAGATATTTAATTGCCGAAAATATGGTATTTTTCACTTATCACTGGAAAATAAGAAGAGTTTTTAAAATTAATTTCAACCGCGATAAAAAAAACTGAGTTGCAAAGGCAAGAATTTAGTTTCCGACCAGACACTAATTACTGGAGCATCTCGAGGTATTGGTTTTTCAATTGCAAAGGCCTATGTTGATGCAGGTGCTAATGTTTTAGGGATAGCCAGAGGAACTCCAGAAAATTCTCATGGAATAAAGTTCCTTAACGTAGATCTACATGATACAGAATCAATAATATCTCAAATAAATAAAATCCTAGCAGATAGAATCAACATAGAAATTTTCATCCATGCTGCAGGAGTAACAATACCATCTCGGGAAGATACTTTTACTGAAAAAATGTTGGATGATTTTGTATCAACCCATAAAATAAATGTCGAATCCTCGTTTGTTATAACTAATTTAATAAAGCAGCCTATGATTGAATTTGGGTATGGATCCATCATAAATATTACGAGCATAGCTCAAGATGCAGGTTTTCCTGGCAATCCGAGCTATGTATCTTCAAAGAGTGCTCTTAAAATGCTAACAAAATCGTTTGCTGTAGACCTAGGAAGGTATGGTATTAGAGTCAATAACTTAGTTCCTGGATATATTCAGACTGACATGACTAGCGCAAGCTTCATGGATCCTCATCTAAAATCTCAACGTGAAAGCAATACAATACTTAATAGGAGTATGTGAAGACCTCATCGGTGTTGCACTGTTTTTAGGAAGCCCAGCTTCGTCATATATTACCGGCTCTGATCTAATAGTAGATGGCGGTTGGTTAGCCAAAGGGATGGTTTGAGGATAAATGAATAATTCTAAACAAAAAAGCTGCTTAATGCTGGCATTGAATCAAACAGCATTTCAATCTTTAGCTAAAATATCTGAATCAATGGCAAGGTCTAGGCAGAAACCTGTCATGGTTCTTACCTAGTTGACACTAAGAAATTCAGAATGGTGTGACAAAAAAAAATTGAATGGATATATTTTAGCTGGAATATATCACCATCATCTATTAAATTTGACATAAAAAATCCTAATATTTTCCTAACACTCTTCTATTTGCTATTTTTTCCATTAAAAATTAGTGCATATATTAACTCAAGATTAAGTAGTTTAATAGACCGTCTTCCCGAAAAGTTCAGAAATCTATCTCTTACGGTTTGCATAAACACAGTTAGTCAAATCATCCAAGATTTTCTTTTCCTTGCATATGCTCACCTGCTTATTAAGTACAACAATGTCACCGCTATTTATACTTATGTCGATACTGTCGGGGGACCTATTGCATCACTATACAGCACAGCAAAAAAATTAAAGTGTCAAATCATTGTAATATACGCGGCATTTTTTACGCAATCGGTATGCTATAACCGCAGAACACGGCCCATCATTTCTTCTCAAAACCCGAAAAGTCCATACATAAATAGACTAATAGCTAAATTAATGCCCAACCAAGTATTAGAACATAATTCTTGTTTATTTTTTCTTCCTCATGAAATTTTGGCCATGTATTTTTTAGGTACACTTCCAAAACACCCTTGGATTCGCGGCCTTAATTTCGCAGACATCTTATGCGTTGAAGATTAACACTCAAGAGAAAGGGCTATAAAAGATGGCGTAGACTACAACAAAGTTAAAATTGTTGGCCATGTAGAAAGAGATGAAATGTATAATGCTAAAATATCCAATAGCAATCTTAACTTTCGATTAGAGCACAATATCAATAACGGAAAAAAAATTATAGCCATAGCTTTAGCAAATTATTAGGAACACAATATTGTAGAAACTTGGGATGAACATTGGTCTTGGAATAATAAACTACTAAAACCAGCATTGGATCTCGATGCTAACATAATTATTTTGTTACATCCAAAAATGGATATTATTGACTATTTATTTCTTGAAAAACAGTATGACATCATAATAACCAAAAAGAAATCCAGCTGCATTCTGCCTTTTTGCGATATATTAGTTTCCTATGGTTCTTCCATCTGCTTTTGGGCTCCCCATGCTAATGTGATATCTATCAATGTCAAACTTATCAATGAAGTTGAAGAATTCTCATATTTAGATTCTACTTATGTTGCTAATTCAGAAAAAGATTATCGAAACTATCTATCAGATTTGATTAATGATAATGAGATCTACGCAGAAGCAAGTGAACGAGTTGCGAATGATGCAAAAAAATTTCGCCCATTAGATGGCAGGAATAGTATCAGATATACTTCACTATACCAACCTATGACCTAACTTCAAACATTGACTTAGAATTGAGAGACAGAGTTAAATTCCCTGATATGAGAAAGCATAGTGTTTGCACTGTCCGGGAAATCCTCACGGATTAGTCCAATATTTTGATCTGTTCGCAGCTTAGGTAACCGCGCAGAAAATGCGAGTATTTCACTTGTCTCACTCATATTTTCACAGAGCAATTCACCTTGATGCTTAGCTTCTGCATAAGCCTCTAGTCCTTTCGGACACTGGCCAATAAAAATTGTTGAAGGATAAAAGACATTTCTTGTACCTGAAATCTCTAAGAAATGTAGAACTACTTTTTTAAAGCTAGATACATAGTAACGCGCGTATGTTTCATATTCTTGCCTTGCAGATATCTTTGGACTAGCAAAGTAATAGATATGAGTAGGATTCCCAAAATTTCCAGAATTAGAAATACACGTATCTAAATTATCAATGTCAAGTTGCGCTTGTTTACAATAAAATCCACTCTGCTTAATTTCATTACTGACTTTTAAAGCCTCTAGTTGACCGTGACACCAAGTGATGCAGGGCCTCCCGCCTCCAGCGGCTATGATTTTTGCAGTCAATTCACCTAAGCCACGAGATCCACCGATTATTAAAGCTCGTTGATGAGCAAATTCATGCCTTCCTACCCGGTAGGTAAGCTCATTCATACCTATCTGATCAGTACAGTTCTCAATGTAAAAGCTTGAAACTGTTCCTTCGGCAACATCACTATCTATCTGTACAACAAGTAAAGGAAAAGCTGCTCGCTTGACCCACCATTTCGACTTATTACCTGATTGCCCTTTATTCTTAAGCCTAATCTTAAACCCTTTGAAAAGTGCATTTTTGCCTGGGCAGTCCATTCCAACAAGTGCTGACAAATTAATCAAGGCACCTATTAATTCTGGCTCATATTTTTCTGACAGGCCGGGATATAGCTTACTTACCTCGATTTCATCGAAACCAGAGAAGAAAATACCCAAATTTTTCTTCAGATCATCGAAAGTGCAGTCTAGCACTTGTTTTTTTGGTGGCCTTCTTGGCTTAATGGAGGTCTCTACATTGTAATTATCTTTTTTTCTCCTACCCAATAAACATGAAATACGGGTATAGGTTCTGTCTGTTGTTTTAATTAAGATTCTGAGTTTAGATTCTTCTATAACATAGTAGAAGTCTACCATCTGACCAATGGTAATATATTCTAAAAAAGAGCACTCAATACTTTGAATAGTGCATGAACTAACCTTTTCCATCACCTTATATAAAGCTACTAAGACTCCATGAATACCATGTAATACAGGCTCCCCTGCTATTGATCTACGCGCCCAGTGTTGGTCGACATGCAACGGATTAAAATCACCACTAAGATTCGCAAACCAAAGTTGGTCTTCCCAGGAAAATTGATGCTGACCTATAAACTCCATTTCTTTACCTATTTGGTCTATCCTGATCTCCATCCGCCTTGAATGCTACGAAATTTTCCATATTTTGATTCTTATAGCATATCGTTACGAAGTTATTTATCTTAACTATAGGATCTAGGTGATTAGGAATAATTTCCTCGCTATCTTTATCTACTTCCATGAAACCAGACTCTTGCAACATTTTAGCAGGCACTCCTACTTGAAGTAGGTCAATATACTCACAGTCATTCTCAATTACCAGACGCTGAAACGCGGATCGATAATATGGTATCAGTTCGAAGCTCAATTGCATATCTACTAGACGAATCACCTTACCTTCTTTAAGAGGGACTAGCCTAGTTGCAATGTAACCAATATTTTTAGCTCCCCTTTTTGCGAAATAAACTTGATATTCGTAAAGGGGGTTACACAAGTACCGCGATAAGAAATACCTTGCAGATTTTCTTGGCTCGTAGGAAAGATGCAACTGCGGAGCCTCTTCTAGAAAAGTTGTTGGATTGGCTAGCTCAAAACGATATTCGTCATGATCTTTACTAGTTACTCTTTCTAATTTAGGCAAATGAGCAATTTTAAAATCATTGATCGTAAGATTAGGAATATAATGATGCCTAAATTTAATAACCTTGAATCCCATCGCCTTATACATTCGATCGTGCTTGGGGTTCACTCCTGCGACTGCAATACTTTTATGTTTATTATTCCGACGCAGATAGTTTAATAACATGATTCCCAGCGATGGGATTCTAGTATTTGGATTAACTTGCCATGTTGCCAACCACAAAGAATTTTCTGATTCTAAGCTTGAGTCAAATTTTTTTGTCTCAATATATCCAAGCATGCCAAAAATTTCACTGTCACATGATTTAGCGACTACAATATTATATGTGCCTGAAGTTGGATTAAAATACTGTTCATGAAACACCTTTTTATTTACTGAAAGAACGTGGCCTGGTCGGTAGTACTCACCGAGAAAATCCATCACCTTGTCAGTATCTTCTTTTCTACATATTTCAATTTTTATAGGATTCATTCCTAATTTTAACCTAACATATTTACATTGATGCTGTTTGGACAAGGGTAAGCTTGCGTGCAATCCCACATAAATTTATCTTCTTCTATTTTCTTCAGCATAGTTTTGTTCAAACTCTCTAAACAAGGAGAATTCCTGTCTGTCTTTTTGTAGCACATTATCAATTTATCCGAGCCATTTTCTTGGGATATTTTGGATGCAATGTGCAACATAACTTCTTCTATTTTTCGCCCCATAACTCTGCAACTTAAGATCATATCATCTACTTTGGAGATCCCCTCTGCTAGTTCAAACCCTATAACACCCGTTAAGCCCAAATTCCCAAACTTATCTTTCACTCTTAATGCCCATAAATGTCGGTCTTTGTGCCCATACCATTTCTCTATTTCCCCAGATGTTAGCCGTCGTGTCGATAAATTGAATTGATTGGTTTTGTTGTATAATTGCGCTATCCTCTGAATATTTTTACTGTTAAGCGGTTCTGCCTCTATTGCGGTGTCTAAGGATACAAGCCACTCTTCATAATTATCCAAATGTAAATTACTTACTTGCCTTTTTTTCTCTTCTCGAGACATAACCCCTCGATCATAGTCTTCTTGACTAATTTGGGCTTGATCAAAGCATGTCATGGCTTTCAAAGCGATAGAATATTTACATGGATCACTAGGCCAATCAGGGACAAGAACTTTAGGTAGTGCCTTTGACACCCTGTCTCTTTCTACGGGGTTATCATCAATAAAAACAAATGCATCAATTCCAAGGTTTAGTTCTTGTGCCAGGAGGTCAATGTTCTTAGCTTTGTCATCCCAATTTATTTTCCAACCGGAGAAGTGCTTTCTTTTAAGTATCATTTCTGGATGAGTATCAATCACTTCCAAAGCTGTATTTTCATTATTTTTACTGGCTATTGCCAATAGCACCCCTCTTCTATAAAGGGCTAATAAACAATGCTGGAAATCTGCAAATGCTTCCCCAATATAGTCGTGACCGCCTAAACGAATATTGTTCAAGCCGTCATCGCCAATTACACCACCCCATAGAGTGTTATCAAGATCTAAGACAACTACCTTTTTAAGGTTCCCATCTATGCATGAGATGAAGCCACTGATATCTTCAGCTGCTCTATGAAAAACTTCGTTCTTGTAGGGAACTTTAGTTACATACTCCATCTTTGGAGAAAGAGCTCCGGAATTTATATTTTGAAACCATTTATCTGTTTCGAGTATATAAATATTTTGTTGAAGTTCCATAAGCTCGCTAATGGAAATATTCATCTGTGCTAAAGCATTACGAACACCGAAGCCAGGTGACCAGTCAAGTAAGCCATATTGGTGATTAGTGGCAGGAATAGACCACTTTGGCAAAAAAACCGATTTACATTGCTTTGATAGCTTTAACAATTGACTTTTGAATCTATCAAGCTCAGCATGAATTTTTGTAAATGGTACCTTTTTGTAATTAATTAGGTCATTAAAGAAACTAATAATTTTTTCCGGCCTCGTCCATATCAATAAACTGCAATTTGAAGAATAATTTTCGGGCTTATTAATTTGTTGCAGTACTTGCCCGAAAGGTGACTCTGGTATGTAATACTTAGCCTCGAGATTCTTCCGCAAACTGGATGCTAATATCGAAACATTAAAATCAGAAAGAATATGTAACTCAGGTCGAGTGAGCATGGCTATGATTCCTAACCCTACTTTGAGCAAATTGGCATAAATTTGCCACAGTACTAAAAGGTCCCTCTGGTTTACCAAGCAATGACTCGTCAAACAAAGTGATTGACGAATCTAATTTTTCCTGCAACTTTTCCTCAGTTAAAAGAATAAAATTTACAATTCCAAGTGAGTCCAAGCTGCTTCCAAAAGCTGCTACGGGCGTATCAGGTGATTTAGCTAATTGGCCATCTTTCGGCAATGTTTCATTTATCTCGTCTATAACATCAAAAATAATATCCATGAACTCAAAATTACTATTTTCATTCATTTTTTTCTCATTATATTTGCTTTATATCTAAAATTACCAATCACAATTGTAGACCTATCTTATAACCCAGATTATATTAAAAGAGGATTCTTTGTCCATATTGGCTGTTCATCCATGACATCTTTTTTACTAAACATAGCATTTTGAGGGTTTATGTCCCAAAGATTAATACTTTGCTCCTCCGGAAATGATATCGACCTAAAAAGCTTTGAGAGCATCTGTGTATTGAATACTCTGGATTTATATACTTCCAGACAAATTAATCCAGCCACTATTCTTATTTCTGCAATAGAGTTGGAAGACTACTATAATCGAAAATTACTTTTAGCTATCGATAAATCTTTATATCGCGAGGCAGATTCAAAAAATAATCGCTGGGCTCCATTATCAATTCAGCAGATCAAATGGCGATTTAGTAAGTATTATCAGTACAAATTGAGAATTAAATCTTGGCTTTCAAAATCTTCAACCAGAGTTTTAACTCTATCATCTGATTTTGACGAAGACCTCAACCTTGCCGCTAAGGCGATATGCAGTGAACTCGGGATACAGCTAAGACTGTTGAATGGGAGTTTTGAAGACAAATCTGGAAGCAAACTATCTCGCCTTGCACCTTACGATTTACCTGATATTCGCGCAATAGATCCTGTATGGGTAACGATTTTGGCGGGGATATTAGCCAGAATTTCGAGAAAAAAAATCTCCTGTGAGCCAAATAAGTATTTAATCAGCAATTACGATTGGGCACTATTCTCCTGGAGCAGGAGCATTACAGTAATAAACAGTATTCTGAGCAGATATCTAAATATAAAGCGGTATAATAAACCTCTCTGTGACCTAAGTGATTCCATAGATGAAAACCTCCCTTTGCGCATTTGCAAATCAAATTGGCCGGAATTTGACGATTACGATTTAATTCACATCAATTCGACACTTCATCGCTTTTTCGAAATTTGTTCACCTAAGAACATCGATAAAATTTATCGGTCTTTAAATATCTTCTTTAGGCTGAGCGGTTATAAAAGGCACATCCAAAATCAAGAAACCTTATGTTCTTCTCGGCTCATTGCATATTGTTTGAGAAATTTAGATATTACTGTTGATTACCTACCTCATGGATTGACCTGGGAAGAAGATGTTTCTTCGACAACAAGTTCGTTTTCACCATCACACGTTTTAGCAATGAATCATTCTTCAAGCACTATGTATAAAAAACTTGGAATATCTAGCCTCACAGTTTCACATCCAATCAACACCAAACCTCTTGAACCCATGAAACCGTTCATAATTAATAGTCAATCTAATTTTCTTGTCATGCTACCTGACTGGTCTTCCACTAATATTGCCGGTCGTCCGGACGCCTTTACTTTTGACTGTGATTTGATTTGCGATGCTTTGTCCAAATTTGGTGTTAAAAAGGTAGATTTCAAAATTCACCACTGCTGGTCTGATGAACTGTATACAAGTAGAGTAAATATTATAGAAAGTATATCAGCAAGATATAAACT
Organism: Oligoflexales bacterium; assembly: GCA_045105515.1. Lineage (GTDB taxonomy): Bacteria > Bdellovibrionota_B > Oligoflexia > Oligoflexales > Bog-1112 > JABSRF01. The sequence continues at coordinate 12,209 of JBGCDR010000204.1, read as the reverse complement.
AAAACCAAATATAGTTATCAGTACCAAACAAAGTTATCCATTAATTCGTCAATCTGATTTCGTATTTATCGGAAGCACAACTGGTATTCTGGAATGTATTAGAGCGGGAACACCATTTATAGTAGTAAATGGAGATTTACCTAAAACCAGCGTTTTCGCAAATTATAAGATCCCTTCTGCTAATTCAGCGGAAGAATTAATCAACTATCTAAATAATTTGAACGTAGATTTTTTACAAAAGGATCGAGAAAGTTTTCAGGCAACTCTTCAATCGGGCCCTGACCCTTTATCCCTTAGGAGTCATTGATGCAGTCAAGTAACTTAACAATAGTAATGTACCATTACGTCCGCCCAATAAAAGATTCAAAATATCCAAATATAAAAGGACGTGAATTGCATGAATTTAAATTCCAGCTTGACTGGCTTTGTGCTAACTACGACATAGTATCAATGGAAGATTGCAATTCATTCATTTTTGAAAAATCGATCCCTCCTGCACGCCCATTACTACTAACCTTTGATGATGGTTATTCCGACCACTACAATTTTGTCTATCCAGAGTTAAAAAAGCGGGGTTTACAAGGTTCATTTTTCATACCTGCCAAACCTATACTTGAGCCCTATATCATGGATGTCAATAAAATTCATTTCATATTAGAAAAATCAGAAATCTTTGATGAATTGGAATACGTGATCGAAAACTATGTTAAGTTAAATTCTGACCACCACGATATTAAACCAATATCATGGTATAGATCTACATATAGAAAAGCAGCAGGGTACGATAATTCACAAGTGATATACATCAAGCGAATGTTACAGCATGCGCTTCCAGCTGACTTAAGATCGGTGGTTATAGACGATCTTTTTAAAAAGATCGTATCTTCTGAAATAGAAAAATTTAATGCTGAATTGTATCTTAAGATTGATCAAATAAATGAAATGCTAGAAGGAGGAATGCATATTGGTGGCCATGGATATAATCATCATTGGCTCTCTTTAATATCGCCCGAATCAAGAAAAGAAGAAATAGAAAGATCTAGCTCATTTATTAAGTCTTTTTCCAAACCAAATGTAATGAGCTTTTGTTACCCCTATGGGGACTTTTGCGAGAATACTATTGAACATTTAGCGAATCAAGGATACCATCTTGCATTCACTACAAAACCTGAAATTGCGGATCTTAAAAAGGAAAATAATCTTACAATGTCGAGATTAGATACTAATGAATTTCCAGTTGCATAAATGTTAATCATTAACTTTATGTTAATATCTAAGCTGGAAGCTAGTTAGTCCAAATCATTGAAAAGTGTTGCAATTATAGAGCTCGCCATTGCTAAGTTGACGTTTCGTCCCGCATAATGATCCATACTGAAATGCCTTAGAATCCTTTCTCACTACATCTGCTTCACAAGCTTAGAAATTTTCTTATCATTTACCTTGCGAAAACCATAGTAAGTGTTAAAAAAACCGCTTCTTATATAACGTATATAATTTCGAAGCGTATAGAAAACTGGAGCCATAAAATCTGGGATTGGATATGTAAAAGTACTCTTCCAACCTGTAGCAGGACAATCAGTTTTTAAATCGCAAAGTATTTTTTCGACTATGATGCTCGAAGCGGCCGATTCTGACGGCCAGTTATACATTTTCTCTAGAAGTTCTGGTAGATCTGTTCTTGGTGATGGTGCCAATTTTTTATGAGCCGCTAAGTCTACGAGAGACATCAATTCTTGCTCTGTTTTCGGATAATGAAAGTATTTCACATAGCCTTCAAATCCGCTTGCCCTTGCCGATACGTGTCTAAATAGATGCTCTTGATCTATGGTCCCAGCAATTGAAATTACTGGCTTATTCATGATTAATGCTTCGAGGCCAGTTGTAGACCAGCAAGTTAATAGTGTGTCAATCTGGGAGCAAAATTCAGGTAAAGGCTGGTTTGATTCGATAGAAATTCGACCAGGGTATAGTTTTTCAAGAAATCTAAATGTTTTTGGGTCCTCAAAGGGGCTTGGTCTAAGAATGATTTTTCCATTCATGGTATCCAAAAACCTTTTAATATATCTCATAGACAATCTGAGAATGATATGATCTCTCCAACATATGTCCTCAAAATTTCTGCCAGGTGGAGTAATAGGAAAGTTTAAGTCCCGATGCATATTAAAATAGTTTTCAGCGTACTTAAGCTTACCATCATAAGTACTTGTAGATTTTGATGAAAAAGCTACACCCAATACAAACTCTTTTGGTTTACCTATTAATAAATTTCTTAGGACTTTTTGATTTCTATAAATATCAAGCCTAGTGTTCCCAGAAACAGTTAACTGATGATTCTTAAAAAGCTTCGTATCTAGTAACCAATCTCTCGTATCTCTATTCCAAAGAAAACATTTCTTAATCCAATGAACATCTGTTAGTTTCCAATATGCACGTCCCATAAATACCGATAATATGGTTTCCTTAGTTTGCTGCGCGCCTTCGCCTGGGACTATGTAGACTAAGCAGGCCTTTGCAGCTTCTTTTGCTTCCCAATGGTCTCCTCTAGCCGCAATAAAAGCGTGTGGTTTCAGCAGTCTAAATTTGTACTTCACAGTATCAGGATTGCAGATAATCGCTTTACAACCAGCCAATATAAATTCTTTTTGGATTATTTTTAGACCAAGTAAATCTCTTTTTGTATTGTCATTAAATATAAGTATTCTATATTTCATCTCCAGATTTTACCTTAACAAATTGGTTGGTTTCTAAATATAAAGACTAGATTTTTCAATGGGCTTTATCTGATAATTTTCTATTGAAAATAGCTTGTTACATTTTCTTAGTGTTTCTTTTCTGTGCGAAATAATTATCAATGTTTTATCTATCGCAGCGTCAAAAATCTCGTCTATTAGATTTGCTTCTGTCTGTAAATCGAGGGCTGAGGTGGCTTCGTCCATAATAATAACTTCAGGATTTTTATATAATGCTCTTGCGATACCAATTCGTTGCTTCTGTCCACCTGATAATTGGACTCCATTTTCACCCACCTCAGTCTCTAGTCCCTCCCTATTTTCAAGAACACTTTTAATCATCGCTTTATCAATAACTTCATTCAGCCGCATTTCTCTTTTTTTAAGCCCATTGCAAATGTTTTCAGCTACGTTGGAGTCGTAAAGAAACACTGACTGTGGAATATACCCAAATAGCGATCGCCATGATCGGTACCCAGTTTTATTTAGAGGAGTTCCATCAATCAATATTTGACCAGCATTAGCCGACAAGAAACCAAGCAAAAGATCCATAAGAGTACTTTTCCCATTCCCAGAGGCTCCTATTATCCCAATTTTATCACTTTTTTCTATTCTGAAATTCAAGTGACGAAACATACTTTTGTTCTTTACGAATGAAAAACTTAGGTCCTTGACCTCTATAAGTCTTTTAAAATCTACCTTATTTTCAATCCGACCTGATATTTCAGGCTTTAGATTCAGCAATTCTGCTACTTTGAAAAGGGCTTCAGTAGCAAATGAAATGGTATTTAATGCTAATATAACTCGATTAATAGATGGAACAATTCTCATTATGGCTATTAATAATATAGTAACCTCTTTCAGGATATGCTCAATATTCGTACTAGATATAGTATTAAACAACAAAGCTACTGTTATTCCAATAAATCCCACTGTTTCAAATACTACCCTAGGCAATGATTGAACCGTGCCATACTTTATTTGTGTTTTGCTATAAGGCAGAGTATATTTAGACAGTTTATTAACTGCATAACTTTCGGTATTATCGATCTTGTGTAGCTTGAAATTTGAGAATATTTCATCGAGTGATTTAATTATTTTTCCAAGGTAATAGTTCTTTTCAGAACCTAGTTTTCTAATGTAATCAAAAGTAGAAATGTATGACACACCAAAGAAAACAACTACTATCAGAGATACTACAAAAATTGTCTGAGGAAACTGATAAAACAAGAATCCTCCAATACATAATAATGTAAAAAGCTCTGCTGCAACTTGAATTGCAGAAATGGCAATGCTTGAAACAGAATTAACATCCATCACAAGAGATCTTTTGTATTCTGAGGTGTTGTTTTTTAAATAATTTTGATAACTCTGATTTAGCAGCGAATACATCAAACGTTTACTAATATTTCTAAAAATTGATTGGGTATAGCTATACTGAAAAAAAGTAAAAAATGTCATATATACCATTCTAATTATGAAGAATAGTATCAGACCCATTCCCATGAGTGTATAAAAATTTTCTTCCGTCAGTATTGGAATATATTTCAACATCCAAACGGAAATTGATTGCTCCGTGAGTCCCTTTGTTAAAAATTCAATATTTATCCATAATAGACCTATGCCCCCTGCTTCAAAAAGGCTAAATAGAAGGCTTCCAATAATCAGTAAAGGAAGCATTCTTTTTTGCCCAATATTTAGAATTGTATTCCAAAATAACGACATAAATCTCATAGGGATTTCCATGGAGGGGTTTTAATCTAATTATTAAATATTTAAGACAAATTCCACCGCATCTCTGACTGCGCCATGCCCACCTTTTCTCCTAGATATGAATTTGGCAACGGACTTGATTTTAGGATGGGCATCAGCTACTGCAATGGGCATGGTAACCCATTCCATTGCTTCTAGGTCATTAATATCATTGCCTACATAAGCTATCTGATCCTGTCTAAGATTTTGTTCTTTGGCAATCTTTTTCACTGTTTCTATTTTGTTATCAATCCCCACAAAGTAACTAACTCTCATTTTTTCACAGCGCTTTTTGACAACTTCATTAGTTTCCATGGAAACTATTAAAGGCTTTATGCCTCCCTTTTTTAGAAAGTTAAGCCCGAGGCTGTCGGCTTTATCACATACTATAGCTTCATTTCCATCTGATAGGGAATATACTTTGTTGTCGGTAAAGACTCCATCAAAATCAAAAATCATTAATTTAATATTTTCAGTAGGCATGCTTTTTTGATAATTAGAGAAATCAAAGCCTCTATCGAACTCAGGATGAAAAAACTCAAGTTCAAGCAAGCTGCACCAAAAATGGTAAATTGGAAGATGGAATTCTTGTATCTCATGTGTTTTTTCGGAGGGAGCTTGGATAGCTACATCTGCTATATCCGCCAATTTACCGCCACTGTTTCCTGTTAGACCAATACACCTAATGCCAAATGCATGGCAAAGCTTCGCTGCATTAATAATATTTTGTGAATTTCCAGAGGTAGAAATTGCAATTAGAACGTCTTTTTCCTTTCCTAGAACATACAAACTTTGAGCTATTGCGTATTCATAGTTAATATCATTCGCGAATGCAGTTAGGAAAGATGAATTTTCTATCAATGAAATGGCTGGAATTCCACCTTCTAGATTTTGAATAAAATTATCCGCTTCACTTGTTAGGCTACTTTTTATTTTTTCTTTATCTTTACAAGGCAGCTCTCTTTTGATAGCAAAACTTTTTACTAATTCACCCACTATGTGATTAGCATCTGCCGCACTTCCCCCGTTTCCACATGTCATGATTTTATTACCATTGGAAATACAGCTAGATAATACTTCATATCCTTGTATAATTTCTTTCTCGATACAAAGAAGACTTTTATTTTTGAGAAAGAAATACTCTAACCTCCCATCGAGTGCATTAGATGGATGCTTCATAGTCTTTTGTTCTCCGTAGTTTATTCAATGAAGGCACCTCACTAGAATAAACTTTTTTGTCTCCATCACCCAAGGCAGATTCCACAGCTCTTATATCGCGAACCATGCGTTCAAAACCTACTGGCTCTACTGAAGCTGACTGATCAGATCCGTACATAGAACGGTCTAATGTAATATGACGCTCTATAGATGTTGCTCCCAGTACAACGGCTGCGACACTTGTTGGAAGACCTGTTTCATGTCCACTGTATCCTACTTTGCAGTCAAATTTTCTAGCTAGTGTTTGTAAACACCTTAAATTTAACTCTTCAATCTTTGCGGGGTAAGAACTATTGCAGTGCATTAGTTCAAATGGACAGTTGATCTTTCTAAAAATATTTACAGCTTCTGAAATTTCTTCAAGGGTACTCATACCTGTTGATATAAAGGTATGCCTGCCTTCATGAGCAACCATTTCCAAAAGATCTTTGTGAGTTAGCATTGCACTAGCGATTTTGTTATACGGTAAATCGAATTGTTGAAGAAACTTTTGACTTTCCAAATCCCATGCTGATGCAAACCAACAGATGTTATTTTCTTTGCAATAAGCATCAATCTCTTTGTATTCTTCGAGTGAAAACTCCAACCCCTGCTTTTGATCCCGATTGGTAGTACCCCATGGGCTTTCTCTGTCTTTCTGCAACTCACTTTTTTCATAAACTAGGTCTAAAGTTCTTTTTTGAAACTTCACAGCATTTGCGCCAGCTTTTTTTGATTGATCGATTAGCTGCTTAGCTAAATCAATATCACCATTATGATTTATTCCTATTTCAGCGATAATAAATACCGACAAAATCTGCTCCTTTAATTTTTTATATGGTTAAGCATTGCAATTCTAATAAATCCGCAATAGTTAGTCAACGTAGCCGCTAAGTCAAAATAATCACACCAGGCTCATCCCCTTGAGAAATAAGTTGTTCATCACCTCAGGATAGCTAAAAATATGCTAAATATACAAATAGGACAATGATCTTAATTTATCTTATATCAAATAAAAGCGAGTGAAAAAATGGAATTAAAAGAAAAAGTTGGTTTTATGCAAGGGCGTTTATCGCCAATAATCGACGGGAAAATCCAGTGCTTTCCAAAACAATTCTGGAAAAATGAATTTGCAATCGCACAAGCTTGTGGCTTCAAGCTAATGGAATGGACGCTTGATATTGACGGCCTTTATCAAAACCCTCTTCTTGAAAGCAAAGAAAAAGTAAGAGAAATATCGTCAGAAAATAATATCAAAATATCCTCCATTACTGGAGATTGCTTTATGCAAGATCCCTTCTACAAGGGGGTCTACAGACAGGAAAAAATCGACTGCCTAAAAACAGTGATTTCCGCCGCATCTGAGATCAATATCGAGAAATTGCTAATCCCTTTAGTTGACAATGGGAAAGTAGAAAATATCGATCAAGAAAAAACTATAATTGACACATTGCTTTCATTACATAACTTTTTAAAACTTAAAAGAGTTAAAATCACCTTTGAGTCTGACTTAGGGCCCAGTAAACTCGCACATTTTATTGACAAACTCCCTGCTGACTCTTTCGGTATAACTTACGACATTGGTAATAGTGCTTCTTTAGGGTACTCCCCTTCTGAAGAGATCCAAGCTTACGGTCATCGAATCTGTCATGTTCATATCAAAGATAGGTTGAAAGGAGGTGAAACTGTCCCGCTAGGACAAGGGAATGCTGATTTTTGCCAAGTTTTTAAATGCCTTAAGAACATAAACTACCAAAGTGACTTTATTTTACAGACAGCCAGAGCCACCAACAACAATCATAAAGAAGTATTGTGCGATTACAGGGATTATGTACTAAATTTTTTTGATAATATACATTAAACCCATTACCAACAGGTTCTGCCTCCATCTACAATAAGTGTTGAACCTGTCATATAACTAGATTCATCTGAGCTTAAAAAGACAATTGCACCCTTATAGTCATCTAGAGATGCCATTCTACCAAGAGGGATCAATTTTGATAACCTGTTTACAAAATCTTCTGGCTGGTTATTAAACACGCCACCAGGGCAAATTGCATTACATCGTACATTACTTCTTGCCCAGTAGGTTGCTAAATACCTAGTCAATCCAATTAAACCAGATTTAATCACAGAATAAGTTACCGGCTTTACTGACTGATCTCGATCATGGAGCCCCTCCTCTTTGTAAATTTCTTGGTTAGGGCCAATAATACCTAGATCTGATGAGACATTAATAATACTTCCGCTCTTCCATTCAGCCATCATGCTGCCCAAGTATTTCGAACAGAGAAAAGCCCCTGTCAAGCCAACTCTCATTTCTAAATCCCAAGAATCTAGGTCAAAATTTTCTAATCTACTGCTATTTTTGATGGCACCTGTATTAGAAACGGCTGGATTAATAGCTGCATTATTAATTAAAATATCAAATCTTTTAAAATCTGAAACTAACCAGTTCTTTAAGTCCCGTACTTGCAACTCCGAGGTAATATCCACAACATGGGTATAAATATTTTTGTTGTGTTTATCTCCAATCTCTTCTACCGCTGCTTCCAAACGAGCTTCTTCAATATCTACTAGTACTACTTTCGCACCACAACTCAGTAAAGCCTCGGCATGTTTTTTTCCAAGTAGACCAGCTCCACCAGTTATTACGGCTACTTTTCGCTCTAAATTAAACATGAATAAATACCTCAAATTTCATTATTGCTTTTTCAATTTATCAATAATTGACCGTTAAACGAAGCAATATAAACGTAAGTTTATAAACCTCCCGGCCAAAAAATCTACTTCGACATCATAGATAGCAAATGATAAACTTGGAAAATGCAGGAAGTATTTAACTTTCTACGATAATAGCGCGTATTTTCTATCCTCATGCGGAGCATCCGTGGACCTAAAACTAAATGATAAAGTTGTCGTAATTTCAGGCTCATCCAAAGGGATTGGCCTAGGCATAGCTGAGACGCTACTAACTGAAAAATGCAAGGTTGTCATAACCGGGAGAAATATAGACCATCTGAAAAAAGCTGAGTTCAATTTAGTAAATAGATTTGGGCAAGAAGCTCTGTTAGCTATTCAAAGTGACTTCAGAAGTCCTACAAAAGTTAAAAATATGATAAACCAAGTTACAAATCATTTTGGAAAAATCGATATATTAGTCTGCAATGTAGGTTCTGGAACTTCATCCTCTGAAGCTTTACCGGACGAAGATTCATGGGAATCCACGTTTCAAACTAATTTGAATTCAGCGGTTTATGCGGTAAGACTTTCGTTGCCATATTTAGAAAAACGAACTAACAGCAACATAATTTTTGTCTCCTCAATCGCTGGATCCGAAGTTATAGGTGCACCGACAGGCTACTCAGTGGCAAAATCAGCGATAAATTCACTATCTAAAAATCTCGCAATAAAATTAGGCTCGAAGGGAATAAGGGTAAATACCATATCACCCGGTAACATTTTATTTCCCGGTGGAACCTGGGAAGCCAAAGTGCGAGATGATAAACAAAAGGTTCAATGTATGTTGAATGAAAAGGTTCCACTAGGGAGATTTGGAAACCCTAGGGAGATTGGCGATGTTGTGGCATTTATAGCATCTGATCGCAGCAGTTTTATAACAGGGTCTAATTTTTATGTAGATGGTGGGCAGACTATTTCAATTAATTAAAATGCCTTTGGAGATGTCATGAGCATTTGGGCGATTATTCCAGCCAGAAGCGGATCGACCGCTATTCCCAATAAGAACATATTAGCTTTTGATGGTCACCCTCTAATGGCCTATTCGATAGCAGTTGCCAAGAGCACACCCTGTATCGAACGAATCATAGTGTCGACGGATTCTCAGGAATTTGCAAGCTTGGCTAATTCTTATGGCGCTGAAACGCCATTTTTGAGACCAAAAGAGATATCTGGCAATAACGCTACCGACTATGAATGTATGTCTCATGTTACCAACTGGTTCCCAGAGAAGGAAGGAAATTTACCTGACTTATGGCTTTACTTGCGACCTACAACACCGAATCGATGCTCCAAAACCTTGAATAAAGCTGTTGAATATTTATCTCAGCACCCAGCAGCCACTTCTCTGCGGTCAGCGCACAAATCAAGCGAAAGCCCCTTCAAATGGTTCCTGAAGAACAGACAAATGCTTGCAAGTCCTATATCCCAAGAATTTTCTTTGGAAGATATTAATACTCCGCGGCAAAAATTTCCGGATGTCTATATACCCAATGGATACATAGATATAGTGCGCAGTAAAGTAATCCAGGAGAGCAAAGTTTTACATGGGGATAGGGTCTTGGTTTTTGAAACTGAACGTGCCTATGAGCTAGACGAAGAAGATGATATTGAGTTTTTAGATTTTCATATTAAGAATCATCTTGAAAGAGATATCCGGGTTTTCTTGAACAAAAAAAACAAATCGAAAAGGGGTGCAATGCCAAAAATATCAGATCTTGAAGCAAATCCAAAAACCTAGGTGTATAGTTCATATATAGAAATATCGATTTTCAGCATAAATATTCATTAAATTTTATCTCATAAAACAAATAGATTATCCAAGAGGATTTCGAATGCATTTTTTTGATATCGAACCTAAATCAGTGCCCCCTATAAATACCAAACATCGTACCATTAAAAGCCCCTATCCAAGCGCTGAAATAGCTAATATTTTGAAAAAATCTTTCGAGCTTATGCCTAATTCAATGAATGATCAGTTACCGATAGTTTGGGATAAGGCAAGTGGGTATAAAATTTTTGACCGATCAGGAAATCAATGGATTGATTTAACTTCAACCATATTCGTTGCCAATATTGGCCATGCTCATCCTAGAGTGACAGCTGCCATAAATCGGACAGCTGAGCAGGGTTTGTTGAATGCCTATAACTACCCAACAGAAATTCGCAATCAATTGGCAGAGAGAATCACCTCCATTGCACCCAAGAAGCTTAATCAGGTAATATTTCTATCAACAGGCTCGGAATCTACCGAAGCTGCAATAAAGATCATGACCATAAATGGAGCCAAAATAAATCCCAAGAAGAAAATAATTGCAGGGTTTGAAGGATCCTTCCACGGTAAGACTATGGGATCTCAAATGTTGGGAGGGAAACATGGTGGCAAAGCATGGATTGGGTACCAAAATCCAAATTTTGTTACCCTACCTTACCCGTATCCTTGGGTGTTGAAAGATCTAAAAATGTCCGGACATGAATTTTTCCATTACAGCATACGTAAAGTTTTCGATGATCAGGGGCTTAATATTGATGATATCGCAGGTTTTATGGCGGAATCATACCAAGGTTGGTGTGCTATATTTTTTCCCAAAGACTATATTTCTGCACTAAGACAATGGACAATCGACCATGAATGTCTTCTAGCATTTGATGAAGTGCAAGCTGGATTTGGAAGAACTGGAAAATATTTTGGATTTGACTGGTATGATGTTAATCCGGATCTTATTTGTTGCGGTAAGGCACTGTCCTCTTCTATTCCGGTATCGGCAGTTATTGGTCCTGAACATCTCCTTAATTTAGATCCGTCATTGAATAGCACCCATGGTGGTAATCCTGTTGGTATGGCTGCATCGATCGCAGTGCTTGATGTTATTCATGATGAAGACTTGCTCAGCGCTTCTAGGCGAAAAGGAGAGATTATATCCAATTTTTTGTCGGATTGGACGCGAGATTGTGAATACATAGATTCTTACTATGGACAGGGGGCGGTCTGGGGAATCTTCTTGAAAAAGCCTGGTAGCAGTGACCTTGAGGTGGAGCTGGTGGATAAAGCGATTGAGCAAGCTATGCTACGAGGAGTATGTTCGATTCGAACATGCTCGGGAACCTTTAAACTAGGTCCTCCAATAAATATTCCAGATGATGCACTAGTCGAATCCCTCACTGTTCTGCGAGAATCTCTTGATTACTGTATAAACGGGAGAAAATAAAAAATGGATCTCACTTCTTCAATTACAGATTTGCGCCATGTTGGGATTGTCACAGATAACATAGAGGAATCGATAAAATTTTATCATTCTTTATTCGGATACGAGGTAAGAAAAGATCAGATTGAAAGTGGTATTTTTCTCGATAAAACACTCAACTTAAAAGGTATAAAAGTAAGAACTGTAAAAATGTCGAGAGATGGCTCCTGCCAGATTGAATTGCTCCACTATTTGTCCCATCCCCGTGAAAAATTTTTCAATGAAGCCTGCAGTATAGGTATTTCTCATTTGGCATTTACTGTTGAAGACTTAGATAATATTTACAATTCATTCTCGGACAAAGGAATAGAGTTTTATGCTCCCCCACAGCCTTCACCTGATGGATATGCAAGATTAACTTTTTGCAAAGCGCCTGAAGGAACTCTGATTGAATTAGTTGAGTTGCTACAATAGAGTTGTCTAATTTTTTAACCGGCTAATATTATTATTTTATATGATTATTATGTAAATATTGATAAGCTGATCCCAAACGTAATTCTGGGAGGGCTTGATATGTTTATTTTCATGTTACCGGAAAGACAAGTGA
>JBGCDR010000203.1:0-9676 GCA_045105515.1 Oligoflexales bacterium | reverse complement strand
TTAATAAAAGTGAGCCATTTTTTTTAAGTTTTTTCTTCCTATATTTTTTTTATCTAGTCACTTTTGGTACTGCGGCTTAGAATTTTTCTGACCTATTTAATGAAAAATTGGAAAAAATCTTATTTGAATCAGCCCTGAATGAAGATGAAGATGAAGATGAAGATGATGGAAAGAAAGGAAAAGGCAAAAAGGATAAAAAAGGTAAAAAAGACAAAGATGATGACGATGACGATGACGACAAGTAAGTTTGAGAAGTTCAAATATATCTAATTGTCAAATTATAAGTGTAATTCTTAGTTATACTTTCCATATTCGATGTTTTAAAACTAAACAAATGATGAATACGGAGTAAACCCTTTAATTCGCAACCTTTCCTATCTCCGAAAACATTTTTGCAGTAACTCTTTTCGCTACCCCTTTTCTAATATTTTGGTCTCTTTGGACGAGAGAATTAGTCTGGTTTTTGCTGTATGCCTGCATTTCTTCATCATCTAGATTTCTGGTTTGGAATGAAAGCCCTGACTGCACGGCATACTCGGCTTCCTCCTTCAATTGTTCACGAAATGATTGCATTTCTTCGGGTGTTGGGGCATCACCTTTAGCACCCATGTGTTTTCCTAGATTTTCCATCATTGTTTGAGAAATATCTACAATAAAATCAGCTCCTTTTGTTGCCTTCGCTATTTCCTTTATCATTTCTTGGCGTTCTGGACTAAGGGGATTTTTTTGAAGCTCAGCAAAATATTCCGATACTTGTTCACCAATTTTAGGATCATTTAATGGATTATCTTCTTTAATTTTTTTTACCAGAGCATCGCTATTTAGTTCTTCCAAAGTTTGTAGTTCTTCTTCGCTAAATTCTTTTACTAACTCAGCTTTGTATGCCTTTAATAAGTCGTCTCCATTAATATGTTCTGTAAAAATCTTAGTGATTTGATCCTTATCTTCTTCTGAGAGATCGCTACTCGCAACTAGCTGTTCAATTTGAGAATCCAACATTGTATCTAAATCATTAAATTCTTGGCTTGCTCCAGTCTTTTCAACATACCGAGAAACGCTGCTAATTGAGCTTTTTTCGATTTTATCACTATCATCCGTCGAATTTCCCGAAGCATTGGGAGTAGCCTGACCCAGTTGCGAATTCTGATCGGAGTCTTCTAGTCTCTCTTCAGCTACTATTCTGATTTTATTTTTCTTTATAGTTTGTGAATTTGTGGATTCCAGGTCTGTTTTTTCATCAACCTGTTTAGCAGGCCAAAATAAATAGACTGCTGCAATAATAATGATTGGAACGATGATCAAGGTCAAATTTTTCATAACAGTTTCCACCTATGATTGATTACTACTCTAGGGTTACGAATTCAGTATAAGTTCCAGGTCCATTTACAAAAAGCCCAGTTCCCCCTTCACAACTATTTTTAATAATATGATTAAAACCGACACTGTAAAGAGTTAGAGAAAGTGTTCCGCCTGCAAAAGGAGCATCAGCACATATGGCAGTTCTGCTAGCCTCATTGCAGCCTTCAGCAACCCAGCTTCCAGAGCTAATATTGGCGTTAGGATTTCCATTCTCACACTCTTCTTGCAAAATTTCAGAAGAAATTGCCACATTTACGTATTGCAGGCAAGCTGGGTGCTTTATTCCTGGAATCTCATACTTATAAAGGCAACTCCCTGAATAGCTTTGAGGGCCTTCGCTCTTATCATCACTTGAACAAGCAGAAGATATTGCCATACAGCATAAAAGCGTTGAAATCCGAAAAAACATCCTCGCCCCACAAAAAATCTAAACTCTAACAAGAAAAGCAGTGGCTAACATCATCCTTAGAGTTCGGTCTTTGGTTTCCAGAGTCTTAGCAAACCTAATATTGTTCTATATTTTTAGATAGATGAATAGTCTTTTATATTGCCAATATTCTGCTTGCTTGCCCTATCCAATTCTTTTATCCTTTAAAAATATCAAATTTTTGAATTTAAGGAAAAAGTTATGAAAAAGTTGTTTGCATTTTTGTTGTTAGCTTTTTTGATTTCATCCCATTCTTTTGGACGTACCCCAGAATACACTCAAGTTTACTACGATGCTTCCAACAACTCCATGAGAGTCTGGGTAAGACACCGTACTCTTGATGGGGAAAATCATCGTATTTCAAAGTATGAAATTCTATATGATGGGTTGAAATTTGAGCTAATGAAAGATAGACAAGAAAGGTTCGAACATGAAGTTAGCATTCCTCTTGGTGATGCAGAACCACCTAAAAATACCATCGTTACCATTAGGTTGAATTGTACTCAATCAGGTAGTCGGGAATATCGTTACCAATTCTAGTTGGTATTTAAATACTTTCTGTTCTTTCAAGGTGAATTCTCTTTAAGTTTCGATGATTCCTCTCATTGCAGTTTTTTAGCTTTGAAAATTAAATATCTGATCAACTTTTTATATACCTACAAACTCGCATCTGAATCCCTGTTAATACAGACTCTTATATATTTTTTTAACGAAGCACCTATAATTAGCCGATATCATTAGACGGACTAGAGGCAAGACTCCAGCATATATACTCTATAAATTTGTGTTTTTTGCGAGTAAGTTTAAATGGATAGAAAGATGGTAAATTTTAGTCTGTTCACTATATTAAGCCTAATATTTTTAAGCCAAGATAGAGCTTTTGCCAAGCCAGAAGCAGGTAGTACTTTTTGCGAAGTATATCCCGATTCTCCGCACTGCCTTGCTGGGAAAGTTGAATGTAACTTTTGCCATGCTGGCCCCCCCGTTTTAAATAGCTATGGAATGGATATCCAAAAAGTTTTTGCTGGAGGGGATTTCCTCGATATTGCAGTCTTTTCCATCAAGCTAAAAGAAGTGGAAAAACTCGATAGTGATGGCGACTCAAACCTTAATATCGACGAGCTTGATCAAGGTACCTTACCAGGAGATCAAGAAAGTGCCATTGATGACAAGGCAATGACTTATTCTTATCAAGACGACCTAGCATTCAAGAAAGTGAAGACAATCTATTGTGGTGACTCAGTGAGTTATGATGAGATGCAAACTTTCGCAGCTAGTGCAGATAAAAAGCAGTTTATTCATAATACCCTAGATAAATGCCTAGAAAGTGATTATTGGAAAAACGAAGCTTTGCACCGACTTGCCGATGAAAAAATAATGCCCATAGAAGCAGTTGGTTCTATGACTGCCGCCGTAAAAATAGGTGAATACGACTGGGATTACCGTTTATATGCTTACATTATGACCGGCAATCGTGATGTTAGGGAATTATTAACTGCTGACTATCATGTGGATACCAACGAAAATATTGTGAACGGGACCATAGCGCGTTCAGAACCATTCCAGCTCGGAGAAAGAATTGTTATCGCTGGGGGCCAACCTCTACAAACAAACAGAAGAGTGGGAATGCTGACAACCCAATGGTTTCTCTCGGTGAATACAATGTTTGCTAGATTACCAATGAACACAGCTGCTCAGGCCTATCGCGCTTATTTGGGGCAAGATATTGCGAAAGGCGAAGGATTGTTTCCAATCACAGATGAACCTCGGGATGTTGACAACAAAAATACTGCACAACCTGCATGTGCTGTATGCCATAGCACTTTAGATCCCCTCGCTTATCCTTTCTCGACCTATAAGGGGATTGAAATTGGTATAGGCCTCCTTTTTAACTCAATTGGAACTTATGATGCTGGCAGGACTCCCTGGGAAGGGCAAGGTTCCTTAATAGGGCAGCCAGTCAATGACCTTCTTGAATGGGCAGAGGTAGCGAAGGAGACCGACGATTTTAAGAAGAAAATAGCATTGGATTTATACACCCAAGCCCTAAGCCAGGGGCCTATAACCCAGAGTGAACAAGAAGAATTCAGGGTTTGCTGGCAATCACTCCCAGACAATGGATATTCTGCAAATGCATTGATTCACTGCATTGTAGATACAATGGGCTTCGGAGGGAGGCCAGATTTATGAAACCTATATTATTAGCCTGTTTTGGCCTTATCTTCATACAAACAGCTTGTACTGATAGTCCAATTTCATTTTTTAAAAAAGATAGTAAAAAACCTATATATCGTACAGAAAGTAATAGTGAGAATCAAGGTGGCTCTGAAGAACAAGGTGGTTCAAACAACAATAGCACTGAAGGAACTAATATACCTGACGAAGGACCAGATTCTAAGGGTCAAAATCCTAGTGATCATTCTAACTCTCCAGAAGGAACTAATTTTTCGGGACCATCATTGTATAACAATGTTGTTTGGAAACGCTATAGAGCCTTGGAAAATGGAATGATGCGAGCTTTGAATTTAAGCAAGCAACAGCTTTGTAATGAGCTCGAACAATTTTCTTGTATAGATCAAATCCACTTATTTAATTTAGGGGGAAACGACCCTTTCGTTGCAGCTCAAGGAAAAAGATCTAATAAACCAACTATCCTTACTCCAGTTGCTGTGGAGCGTTTAGCTATGCATGCTTGCACCAATCGAATTGAGCTTGACAAGACTGCAGGCCCCAGCGATGCAGAAGTTTTTAAAGGATTTACTTTGAACTCTGAACCTATACCTACAGATAAAATTGCTCCCTTAGTATCTGATCTCTTTCGCCGAATTTTAGCAAGAGATCCTTCACCAGAAGAATTGGCAAAATTAGGCGAATTCGCAAAACAAGGTATGGGAAGCGAACAATTTGCAAAAACGGCCTGTTTTGTTGTGGCAAGCTTGTACGAAAACATTTTTATTTAAAGTATTGCAAGGAAATAGTCATGAGCAAGAAAATACTTTCTCGAAGGGATATATTAAAGTTAGGATCTTCAGCATCTTTACTTTCCATGACGGCATCTTTGCCGGGCATCGGTCCATCCCTGCTCGCTCAAGGTACACAAAAACCTAAGTATCTATTTGTCATAGCTTGTTCAGGTGGAGCCAGTATTTTGGATAGCTTTTTAGCTCAGACTCAAGGTCCAACGGCTTTTAGTGAACAGCAAATTGTGATTCCGGAAGGTTCAAATATAAGATGTGTTACACCTTTAAACAATAGCATCCAAGGAGCAATTCCTCTTGGAAATGGTTTCTCACAGGCAAATTTTCTGGCAAAACATAAGGATGACATGGTGATTATGACTCAGGAAGTTTCGAGTGTAAATCATATTATTGCTTCAAAACGATCCATTAGCGGCAACAATATAAACAGTGGTCGAACCTTAACTGAGGCCATGGCAATGCAATATGGGAACGGATTTCTGATTCCCAACACAAATATGGCTGAAGGAGGCTATGCAGAACATGGAGATGATGAGTCTGTTCCAGCTATCGCAAGGACCCAACCAATAGCTGATCCGCTCATGTTTGCATTTGCCACGAGCGGCTTTCAGGGGATTAAAGGGTCATTATTGTCCGGTTCAGAGTTGGATATGGCTAGGAAGTTGCGATTAGAGCTAGAAGCAATGTCTCAGACCAACAAATACTATATGCAAAGTAGCAAAGTCCGCACTTATTTAGAGAATAGAGCTAATCTAATAGATACCTTGGAAAAAGGTAATACTATGTCGAAGTTGATGCTCTTCAATGACCAGTCGATTAATTTAGGAGATTTTGGAATTAAACTTTCAGAATCTTTCATAATGTTAGCAGAAAAATTTCCAAATCTCTCCAGTGATCCCTTAGAAGCCAAAGTTGCTCTGGCCTACCTTTTAGCAAAAGAAAAAATATCTTGTAGCGTTACCGTGGCACCTGGCCAGGACCCCAATATCTCGGCTGAAGGTAGTCCCAACACTCCGATTGCTTTTGATTGGTCTCATGTGGATCATCGGGGTGCACAAAACTCCATGTGGAGCTACATGCTTAAGAGTACGGATGCTTTAATTGACCTCCTAAAAACAACTGATATCGATGGAGATCCTGCAAATGGTAAAATGTGGGATCGAAGCGTAATTTATTTTGCCACCGAATTTGGTCGGGACAAGATTTCTTCTGGAGGCAGTGGACACCATTTAAACAATGGAAGCCTTATGATTTCTCCACTTTTTAAGGGAAATACTGTATACGGCGGAGTTGGGAGCGAAGGGATTACATATGGGTTTGATCCTCTTACCGGAACTCCAGATCCTAATAGAGTTATGCGTGAAGAAGATGTTTATAGCGCAGTAGCAAGCGCCCTTGATATCGATTTTGATGGAAGAACAGATCTGAAAGTATTACTCAAGAGTGGTTAACAAGCCCCCACTGAACTTCTAAGAAAGATTTTACTTTTCTTCATATTACACCATTAATATAAGCTTCCTAAGCAATGTGAGTAAAAGCACTATTATTATAGACTACTTTTTAAAGATATTTTTATCTTATTGTGTATTTAGTCAACCGACACCCACTGCTACACACTGGAAAAATTTAGGTAAAAACCCTTAATAACGCTGAACAAAAGTCTTGTTCCGTTGAAATACTTAAATACCAATTAGCGAAAATTCAGCATGTAAGCAGCTCATATTTTTGATAAAATTTATCATAAATTAAACTCCCTGTTATATGTGCGGATAAAAATATTGTAATTATCCTTTTTTAAACAGGGGGTTAAAAATAAATCACAAACAAAATAAGGATTATACCGATAGGGAAATGTCGTACTCAAGAAACATTGGGAAGGTCCAAAATGGTGACTTACAGAACAGGGTCTAGTAGTCTTTTGTTGTTTTCGCTTATGATATTCTTTATCCAATGCAATCGTGGATCAACGAGTACCTCCAACAGTAGCAGTGGAAAAGTTGCAAACTCCAAAAACGGAAATGGTCCACCCGATTCTACTATAGTAATTCAGCAAGAAGTTAATAATAATGGAAATGAATCATCCAAAAAAGAAGATTTACAGGCTGATTCTGATGATTTACTTAAAAAAAATGAAAAGCAATTGGAAGAATCAGAAGGTAATAAAGAAGTTGAAGCAAAAGCTGGAGAGTGGAAACTTGTTTGGTTCGATGAATTTGATGGAACAACTATTGACACCACCATATGGAATCACGAAGTGAACTGTTGGGGTGGGGGCAATGCGGAACTGCAGTGCTACACCAATAAACCTGAAAATTCTTTTGTTAGTGACGGGTTCTTGAATATCGTTGCAATCCAAGGAGCCACCACTGGACCAAATGGACCTAACGGTGATGGTCAAGATGTTACCCTTCCTTATTCATCAGCAAGGCTGACTACAAAAAACAAGTTTACGACTCGTTATGGAAAAATCTGTGCCAGAGCAAAACTCCCTATGGGCCAGGGATTGTGGCCGGCAATTTGGATGCTACCTAATAATCCCGAATATACATGGGCTGTAGATGGAGAGATCGACATTATGGAAGCGGTCAATCTATCACAAAACCAAGCCTCAGAAACTGAAATTCATGGTACCATCCACTATGGTGGGCAATGGCCAGATAATAAACACACAGGCAAAGAGATGGTTCTTCCGCCCGACTCTCATGCTGGTTACAATTTTCATAACTACTGTGTGGAGTGGGAAGAAGGAGAAATTCGCTGGTTTATAAATGACACTCATTTTGCCACTCAAAGACAATGGTATTCAGAGAAGCCTAATGGTACTATCGCGAACCCACCTGCGCCATTCAATGAAGAGTTTTTTATCCTATTTAATGTAGCAGTAGGTGGAAATTGGCCTGGCCCTCCCGATGCAACGTCGACATTCCCTCAGACTATGCAAGTTGATTGGGTGAGGGCTTATGAATGTGCAGGGGACAAAGAAACAGGCAAAGGCTGTTCTGCTGTAGCTACAGATGCGAATATTGTCATAGGTATTTCAAAAGAAGTTAACAAAACTGAGGATAATCTCCTTTTGTATGAAAATACTGTGGAGCAAAATTTCGCGTTTAGGTTTTATGATAACGATGCCGGTATTCTTAATTCGAGTACCATCGACTCAGGAGACCCGGTTCATTTACAGGTATGGGACTTAAACAAAACAGGTACAGGTCCAGCTAATGGATATATTAACTACACTGATGGAGTTCTCGATTTAAGTACCCTACAGACAGGATTTTTAGAGTTTGATCTTAAAGTCTTAAATCTGGAAGCAAATACAGATATATTGGTTAAATTAGATAGCGGTTGGCCCAGTGTAAGTGATATCACCATTCAAAGGCCTGCTACGGACAACACTTGGCAGAGTTATCGCATTAGTTTGGCAGATTTTATTGCTTCCGATAACTCAATTTCTCCTGGAAATAAGATGACTATCAATTCAATAACTAACCCATTTTTGATCGAACCTAAGTCGCAACAACCATGGCGAATTCAAATTGATAATATTAAGATAACAAAATAATGAGCTGCCCACTTTGAATGGACCTGTTGTTCATCCAATAGCTTATATGGGAGGAGTTAGATAAGCTATCTCAGAAATCTGTCTCGTGTCCGTCAATTTCCCCTACATTTATTTCCGATACAAGCCTAGACTATATCACTGAAAAGTTTGAATAAAAGGGGAGATCTCTACTGATTGTAGCAAACTATGAGCTAGCTAACTTTGGAAACACTTGGGAAACTTTATGCCAAAGATAGTCACCATAGGTCTTGAATGGAAATTCGATATTTGTATTCAAGGCCATTCCATCCCAACGTTTGAACTCCTTAGGAAGATCAACTTTTTGGTATAATGGCAAAAAATTTTCGGATGGAATGGGTTTAAGAATAGCGTCAAAGGCTGGGTCAAAAAAGAACGGCATTGATATTCTATCTCGTCCCGAATCAGGAGGCTTTACCCGGTGCGGTGTCGCAATGAACCTACCTTCACTCCAAAACTCCATCATATCGCCGATATTGACCACAAACGTCTCAGGCAAAGGATCAACATCGATCCAATCATTGCTCAGTGTTTTTACTTGCAAGCCTCCAATTTGGTCTTGATACAGGAGAGTCAGGAATCCATAATCCGTATGTTCACCAACTCCCCAACTAGAACCCGGATGTTTACTGAGGTAATTGAATAACCTAAACAGAATTGTTGGTTTATCCCTGAATTGGAGTCTAAAATAATCTTTTTGGTTATATCCTAAAAGAGCAATTGCAAAAGCTGTCATGAGATCCTGTGCAAGTGATTCTAGTTCTTTAAGATAGCTTAGAACTAAAGGTCTCATACTTGGAAAATTTTTAGGAAATTGATTTGGTCCAGTCAGGGGCACCCTTTCATCTCCTTGGTAGTTTACCCCTTCTTCTCTGCCAAAATAAAGACCCTCTTTCGCATCCGGTAAATTGGCTGTTAATTCGTGACCAGGGGGGAAATATCCCCTCCACGATAGGCCAGAATGATTCATACTAATCTTCATTTTGGCTTTATTAGGGGATGCAAAAAATTGTCTACTTATTTTTAATATATCATTTAATAAATTGATACTAATCCCATGATTTTTCACCATAAAAAAACCATATTCTTGGCAAGCGGAAGCAATGGAATTACTGACAGTCTTTGTTGAAGACTCTGATAGTTTCGTTCTCAGATGGGATATATCGATAACTGGTATGCCCATGCATGCTCCTTAATAGAGTTGTCTAACAATTGATAAAACCCTTTGGTAGCTTAATTTATGTTATTTTATAGTTCCAAAGACCTGCTGCTGCGTAACCTATTTCATCACGAAGCTTATCAATTCTGACTCTTAACTTTGAAGAAGCTGCG
>JBGCDR010000202.1:0-4754 GCA_045105515.1 Oligoflexales bacterium | reverse complement strand
TAATGGAAAATATTTTTTGGACTATTGAGATTTTAGATACGCGGTTAGGTATTTCTTGGAATTATAAGTGGATGGGAAATACAGGGGTTTGTTTTGTCTTTCAACTCAATAAGTTACCCAAGATTTCAGTAGGAGCTACCTTTTGATCTCTTTATTATTTGTAAAATGGAGGCTTCTTTCAGCGAAACTATTGAACACTTTCAACGGGGTAATAAATATTTATTCCATAGTAAGGGTTGATAACCAGTTGTAATTAAGCCCTAATTTGATCTATAAAATTTATAGGTAAATATTTATTTATCAAAAGTCGATACGCTAACTATCCAAATGCTGAAGTAATTTTATTGATGTGAATCTTTAATTGAAATTTTAGCGTATTTTTCACATCAAATAAAAAGTGTATAAAATCTAAGGGTTGTAAAAAATGGTGTCATTTCAAAGTTCGATAAAAGCAATTATATATGCAGTTTATATGCCTTTTCTGATTGTTGGATGTGGAAGTAAGACAGTATATGTGGGCTTTAATGACACCAACAGCTCAGACAAAATCGTTTTATCAGAGACAGAATCTAGCGCGAAAGATAGAATTGAGCATGAAGACGAAACATTCGGGGATTCTATAGCTGAGCACATTGTAGATGAAGAAGATCAAAATACAGAGAAAAATTCTACAAATGATGATGAACAGGATCAAACCGAATCAATCGACAATGATAATTATGATGATATCGAAAAAAATAGCAATAATGATGATCAAAAAGACGAAACCACATTACTGGAAACTCCCGAGTGCAGCACAACAGATGATACGAGGTCTGTTTTGCTCAGCGAAACGATCAGCCGTGAACTTGTTCAGAAGGAACTTTTGTATGAAATATATGCGTTAGACTGTGCAGGAAAACCTATTGAAGATGGATATATCGATTTTTCGTTTGAGTATCTTACAAATGAAGTCCAATCATTCACTTATAAGATATTAGATCCTGAAACTGATGAAATATTAAGTAGTGGAATACTTGACTTGGTAATGGAGCAACAAATTGATTCTTACTATTTCAGGACTGATAAAGAAATAAATTTTGGGGATAAATCGAAGTTTTTGCTTTCTGTTGATTTGTCTTCTATAATTTTTACCGAACCGCAAGGATCAAATGTTTACGACCAACTTCCAACTTTTTTGAGAATTGGAAAATATCTTCCTAACCAGCAAAATGTTAAATTACTTGAAATAGGTTGTAAAACCGAGCAAGAATCAAGAGTTTCCGCTCTGACAGAAGAATTAGATGTTGGCTTAAATACAGCTAATAATATTTCACTTGAATATCAGCTTTTTTCTAAAGATTGCCTTGGTAATTCTATTGATGCAAATCAAATATTATTTGACTTAGATTATCGATTTGACGTAAAAACAGGTGAAGAAATTTCAGTCAGCTATTCTATTGTCGATGAAGAAAATCAACAAGTTATCGGATCAGGTTCATTGATTCTCATAAGAGGTGAAGATCTTTTTGGTAACTCCGGGCAGAACTTCTTTTACTATAAATCAGATGGAAGTTTTGAATTTCCTGCAGAGTGGAAAAAACTAAAGCTAATTATCAACTGGACAAATGTTGTTTTTTTAAACCCTACTTCTGAAGATAGTGATCCAAACGTGTTGCCCTCATTCATAAAATTTGGACAAAACCTGGATCCAGCAAAGAAAGATATAATTTTAAATTTTATTCCTTAAAAATTAAAAAAATTGATGGTTTGGGAGGTGATGTTATATGTGTCAAATAGCTATCAATAGATTATTTGTCATTCAATTGCTATTTGGATTTGCGCTAAGTTTAGCAGCACAGACTGTTTATTCTGATGAGCAATCCTCAGTTCGTAAATTTGGTAAATCTGAAGAACTTCATGCTTACTTAGGATTTGGCGGTGGAGCAATATTTTCTAAAAGTGGAAATGAAGAAAAGGAATTTTCTAAAAGAGGATATTCACTTGGTTTGTCTGGCGCATTTTCTAGAAAAACTTCCTCCGTTCTGTTAGAAGGAATTTTTGGCTGGCGAAATAGTCGAATCCTAATTGATAAGAAGAAAGATTTCGAGGGTACAAAGGATCTTGAGATTAGAACTGATTATTTCCATATGGACCTGACACCAATGCTTAAAATCAATAATGATGTTTGGGTAGGACCTCTTTTATCTACAACTTTTGGCACTGATACCACCTTTTCTGCAGCCAGTAATGAGTCTAAACCAAATTTTTATATCGGTATACAGGGAAATTACTACTCTGGAAAAAACCATCAGCATCGAGTTAATTTACAGTTTATGACCGATGTGTCAATCCAAGGAAGACAGGTCTATCTTTTGAATCTCAACTACCATATAGGTATGGAAGTTTTTAGCCGACCCAAGTATGTAGTTAAGACAATTTATAAAAAATCTAAACCCGTTACCAAAACAAAGGTAGAAAAGATACAAAAATATCAGTATCTATTAGATGGTGGTATCATCAATTTCCCTACTGGTGAGTTTTCAATTGCTGCCAATTATCAAAAATATTTGACTGAGTTGTCTACGTTGCTTAAGGTAAATGATTCCCTATGGACTGTGATTTTTGTCAGAAGTCATACAGATTATCGTGGGGGACAAAAACTCAATCAAGAACTTTCCAAAAATAGAGCTGATGCAGTAATTTCATTCTTTGCAGATCAAAAAATAAATAAAGAAAGAGTCAAGATATACTCTAACTCGTTTAATGACCCAGTGGAAAATAACGGCGATGAAATTGCTTTAGCTAAAAATCGCCGAGTTGAGATAATTATTGTTACTTCTACTAGTAAAAACGCTGTTAAACTCAATCAGAAGCTTCTTAATTTAAAACAACGTAATATGTTGCCAGCCACGTGCTATGATGGTGTCTGCCAATGATCTAAGTTGGTAGGAGTTAAAATACTAACTTCTTTCTCTTCCTTTGAATAAAAATCTAATATTTCGGGTATTCATATATTTTTACGGGTACGGTTCGGTTCTTGCCGTTTAAACCCTAAATTATTTTTCAAAAATATGCTTTGCATTGTACAGATATTCACAGTTTGTTAATAATGCTCGATGGTTTGATGTCAGTTCTTTTTCTAAACTAAGGTGCTCCTATGTTAGAAAGAAATTTTTTGTATTCATTCACTTTTTATTTGACTCTCTTTTTTCAGTGGACTCCATGTTGGGGTGTTCCTAAGCCCCAAGAGGTCTTGAGGAGTTCAGATTCAAAGAAAGAATTAATTTTTTCCAATTCAGCATTTGAACGTTTATTAATCGAACATTATCCTAAATTATCTGATGATATTAGCTGTCTAAAAATTATCGCTAATGGAGATTTTGAAAATACTAGAAGAACAGCTTCTAATCTTGAAGAAGGGATTAATAAGTCACTCTATGAATTGAATACAGCTTGGGAGATTGGAGTGGCCAAGGGAAGTAATTTTTTACAATTGTACAGAAAATATTCTTGCTTTGATAATGATAGTTTTTACACAGACGAAATTGGTACCTACTCTCGCTTATCTTTCGCGTTTTCCTCTATGGATGACACAATCATACCTGCTATTAGTATGGCTATTAGTAGAGTTTTTAGCGAACAAAGTCTGCTACATTTGTGGCAAGAAGTGAGTTCAAATATTTACAAAAATTATGTTCCTTCTATTGAATTGAGAGTATATTTTCCGCAAGAGGAAGAAGTGGATAAAATTTTAACAGTTGCGGCTAAATTGAAGCTAAAACCTGAGAAAGAAAAGCCTAAAAATAAGACAAATTTAAAAGTTAAAGTTCACCGAAATTTAAAAGTGCCTTTAGCTGTTGGATTATTTTTTATGCAAGGAAGTGTAGCCAGCTTAAATCCCTTGAGAAACTATTTTTCGCGGAACCGAGAACGAAAAGCTATAAATATCGATCCCGATGGATTTAGAAGTGATTTTAGCATGGATGATCCATTCGATGTGCATTTGGTCCGTGGAGAGCATTTTTTTGAACCTCAGTCTGAAATATTAAACACAGGAACGGTCATGGCAAGTAATGCCTTGGTAAAATCAAATGATGCAAAATCCGGTATACTTCTAAAACGATTTAAACCTCATTCCATTAAAAAATCTGATTACTTTGCTTTTATGCGTAGGGCTTATTTAGTTCCTGGTGTTGAAGCTAAAAATTTTCGTCGAGAATTAATAAGTCAAAAGGATTGGATAGAGGCGACTAATTCTAATCTGCAATATACTGGGAACACTGAGGATGGTTTTACGGTTGCTAAGCAGATCCCCTTCCTAGATGAGGTCCAAACCAGCGTTAAGGTTTGTAGTTTTCAAGGAAATGAAGTTGATTCATATCAAAATCTTTTCCCTAGTTCTATGCGCCCCCAATTGGATAATATTATAGAGTTAGTTGACTCTAATGAACCAGTTATTGAAGGTTCAATATCTATTGCTCAGCATTATAACTTGCCAAATAAAGGTGTCTTAATAGTGGTTGATAGCATAGCTAGTTTAGGAGTGAATAAAAAAGATGTTGGTTGGCTTAAACGTAAGATTCTTACGGGTATTCCCGAATCCGTACGTCTATATGAGTTTACTAAGGAAACTAAATATATGTATAGGAATTTCAATAACTGATTGGCGGGATTTATCGTTGTAATTTTAAGGGTTTTTAAATTAAGTATTGCCCGATTATTTTTAGGTTGTCATGAAACTTTTCCTCCGTTTTTGTGATTGCTCTTCCATA
>JBGCDR010000201.1:0-7178 GCA_045105515.1 Oligoflexales bacterium | reverse complement strand
AAAAATCTCTCACCGGTTGATTTTATTTTGCTCAATTCTATTTCCAATGGATTGTCGCGGGAAAGTAAAATATTAGGTAGCTTTAATTCGGCGATATCGCGCTTCATGATTTGAGAGTTTTTTTTGTCCAAACTAGAGTTAATTTACTCTTCGTCTTTGCTTTGATCAATTCCAAGGCGCTCAAGATCTTCTTCTCCTGTCAAGTCTTTCAATATGTCCTTAAACTTATTCTGCAATAAATTAAATGCCTGCTGCTGATCGGTAATTTTGGGAATACGATTTGCAAGGGTATTGGAAAGGTTCAAAAGCTTTTCCTATACCTGCAAGCGGTTCTTTGAAACTTCAATCAGCATTTGGTCAGCATCAAGCAATCGGTCCGTGAGCTTTCCTATTTCGATTTCAACTTTGTCAGCAAGGTTTTTGAAGTACCGCGCCTTCTCTTGAGTGAGGTTTAGCTCTGACTTTTCATCGTCTGTTGCCTTAATAAAAAGATTCCGTAGCAACTGAAAGCTGTCGTAGAAGTTATTACGTCCCTCTGTGTGGACCACTTCTAAGTTTTCGACTCTTTTCTTTATGGTTTTGTAGTCCATTCCTGTGAACCTGTGGGCTTCAGAAATGGTTGTTAGCTCTGGTATTTTCTCTAGTCTCAAATTCCTAAACCTTCCATAATTTTTTTGTTTTATCTCTCATCATTTCAGTATCTTACCTATTATTGATCATGGCCTTAAAGGGCCCTTATATATAAAACGCCGACGGACTCGGCGCCGATTTCCGTTATAGGTAGTAAGGACCCGTTATTATTATGATTATCGAGATGACTGGCCAGTCGGTTAGTGACGATATTTCTCAAGGTATTGTGGAATATTAGGAAATATGAAAACTTATACCTCATCGTCTACCTATCCCTTTTTGCTCCTTCATTGTCCAGTGGTTCTGCGTTCAACATTTTCAATCTTCTCTCGATGGATTTGTAGAAACTTTCGGTTGCTTCTTCCCTTGCTCGCTTCTCCATCTCTTCTTGGATTTCATCTCTTGTTGTTAACTGCTCAGCGTCTGCTAATGTCTGCCTGAACAGTCTATTCTTGCCTTTGTAGTCTCCACGGGTGAATACCTGTGGCATTCCATTCCTCTTGCTTCTGGATCTAATGATCTTCTCAGTCTTGCTCTAGCAATAAATGAGTGAGGATGTGCCCCTGTTCTTGCAAATTTAGCGTATAACTTTCGCCTTAATCTCATAGCAACACCACCAATATTCTGAGGGCTATGCTTACCTAAGATATGATGGGTTAAACTGGTATTTCCCTTAGAAAGGGCTCTTAACTTCGCATTCTTTATATTGCGAATGTCCTTCATTCTTAACTTTTCAATTTCCAAGTACTCACTGACTCTTGGCATTGTAGTCTTATCAACACCGCGTTTTTTCTTTCATTTGCATTTCTGCAACTTCGTTTGCAACCTTGAGCGCCCTATTCATTGCAAATCTAAAAGAGAAATCAATGCCTTTTTACTCAAGTATTTTAAGGTATGAATCGAACTTTCTGGAATCAAATCCAATCTCAATCATTTTTATCCTCACAATCATCATGGTCTTGGTAGTACACATGCTTATGCACTATGTTTTCTAAATTGTTTACTCGGAGTCTTAAGTCACGGATCTCGAAATAGATCATGATAAATATGAACGTTAATGATCCGCCAAATAGCTTTTATTCTAATCCTTCCACGGCTTGCAACTCCTCTGTCAATACTGCGTGAAGAGTTTACAATAAGAGGAAATATCGGGCTAGATGCTCGTACCAAACTTGCCAAAGAATTTTAAGACGGGAGGGTGCTAGTTATGGTGAGTGTTATGGAATACGTTTTTAAATGTCTATTTTTCTTTGATTAAAATATAATTATTCTTTAGGTCGAACTCCAATTCTAAACTAGACTGTATGCGAATCTCCTTACCAGTTGATCGAATTTCACTTAACGATTCCATTCTCATTTCTGAACCAGCCTTTACGGAAAAATTTCTCCCATTTGAATCGAATAAATCCATCCAGATATCTCCGTCAAGCTCTCTTATATTTTCTAACGTCAAAGCATGTCCTGATCCAGGGCTGTTACGCCCATTAGGATAAAGATTTACAGCGACAACCATTGGTTTACGATCATTATTTTTAAACTCTTGAATAAGTGCCTTTGCTTTCTGTGTATTTGTGCTAAATGAACTTCCTTCCAGTTTACGCGGTTCAAATCGATATTTACCCAGTATCTTATCGCCTGCGGTGATTCTATTAAGTGCGCCAGAAACCTTTGGAGTGGTGAAGCCGCTTTCTTTGGAGTATGAAAAAACAGTCTTTTTTATTTTTCTTCCATCATTTGTAGCACCATTAATTTCTCTGATTTTTTTGTAGTCATAATTTATTAAATCATAATATAGTTTTTCTATAGCCTTGGTTCTGAGCTTACTGGGTTCCAAGAAAGTTAATGCATTTATACATGCTGAAGGATTACAAGTTGGTCCTCCTTGCAAGACAACATTTCTTTTACCGTTCGTTACAACATGAAAACCTTCTCTCAAACCGCCTTTTCGAAGATCAAAATCAACTGTGGTACCAAAAATAGTTTCCACAGATTCAAGATCTTTGGCAGGAGGAATATACGGTTTAGCAGTGGCTATTCTCCTATTGTTTACACTATATAAATTTTTTAAAGCTTGATTAATAGATGGATCACCTTTAAAAGCAGGGATAGGCTTTGCAGTTAGCTGAGCACCTTGTGAAGACTGTTCATCTGATATTTCACCAGAGTTTATTGCAGTCGAAAATAGCCTCTTCAGTAGTTCATTGTCCGCCAAAAATCCTCTAGCAAATAGGTAAGAATCTACGAAATAAGAAACACTTTCCCCTGGAATTGACAATTTGCTATTACTTATAAACTCTGTTAAAAAACCATCACCATCAACGCACCATGTTCCGCTAAAGGGTGACTCGATTGATAATTCTGTTGATTTAAAATGTTTATATTGTAAATCAAAGCTAGGATATGAAAAAATAAAGCCACTTGGCTCATCATATAAAATATGAAAACACCCCTCAGAAACAATTTTTTTTGTGACTAAATCGTAAACTTTACCTGGAAAAATCATACCTAATAATTTAAAGCTATATTTTTGAGATTCTTGTATCAAAATTTCACTAGCAATAAATCTTTCCAGGTGATTTTTTTCATTATCTTGCTGATTTTTATTAGCATAAGAACTTATATGGTATGTTTTCGAAATATCTTGGGTTTTATCAACAATGAGTAAGTTGAAATCACTCGATTTTTGTTGCTTTACCTTTTCTTGACCACCTACTACGTCATCACTAGAATTTCTAATCTTATCTCGGCAAGAACATAGTATAAATACCAATATAATTGAAGATTTATATATTTTGAACTTCATATTAATCTTCCGTTGAGTTGTCTATCAAATCTTTTATTCGGTATTGATGCTAATTAGTTAAATTTGAGATTGAATTTGACAAACATAAAGGTTTAAAGAAGCTTGTTAGTTAACACAACACCATTCTAACATACTGTTTAGACATGACTATATCTTCAACCGACTATTACTACTTGGATACCTCTTATCACTCAACCAGCGGCTAAATGTTGATTCCGAGAGGCCTACTTTCTTCCGAAGATCTGAAAGGTTAAACTTGAAAGCAATGGACAGATTTTCGAGTCCGGTAACTAGATTTGACCCGTTTGCTTTGTCGATAAATGTTAAATCTAAAACTTGCATACTAAGCTCCTACAAAAATTAATTTCCTATAAGCCTCATTACTGCTATTCCCCAAAGCGCACCTGCTACAAAAGCGAAAAAGAGATACCAAAGCTTCAAACTCAAGAACCGTTCACCCATAAGTCCTTCCATATTCTGCGATTAGGCAGGCATCCACGATTCCATCGTGAGGTTTTTTTCCGCCTATAGGAACAAATGAAGCTGATGGCCAATCCTTTGCATATGCAGCCTTTTTGCTCTCACCTTTGTTAAAATTTCCAAGCATCTTAGCCTGCCAACGACGTGGATTGACTAAAACATGAGGGACCTTGCGGGCAGCTAGAAAGCCAAGAATTTCACCGAAATGAACCCCGTAGTTGAACATTGCTTGAATACCTTGTCCTGGTCTTGATTGGCACTTTTCAATGAAGCACTTAGTAACCCCATTAAGTGGAGGAAAATCATGAATTGGCATCATTTTATCCATATCCACAATGCAACCAAAAGCACACTTCTCGGGGTCTACCACCTGGCTTTTCTTCTGGTATGTGAGAGGATACTATTCGCCATTCATTTCGAGACATGTCGGAAGGATTTTTTTAATCACATAAGCCTCTTATGATGATATATATCAGCATGTTATAATATCTTTTGGGCTTTTAAAACACCCTCTAAGAAATCAGAGCAAATCATGTAGAGGTAGAAAAACAGAACGTTTCCAAGGATAGTTACGGAGTGATACTTAAACCCGTATTTTCAGAAACTTCAATATGGGTAACATCATTGTTAAGTTCAACACCAAGCTGGGCCACCGAACTAGTAAAGAAATCACAAAACCCACCACCTCTTGGATGCTCACAAAATTTAACTCGCAAGCCAGCAGGAATATGACAAGAGGATATTTTGTCATCACCAATGCCCGCAAGTAGATCAGACCGAAGATAGGTCGCAACAGGAAATATTTGGTGGACACCACCAAAATTATTTTCATCAAACACTGTGACAAACGCCACACTTTCATAAATGTTCAAATTCAAGACAGAATCCGAAAAGCTAAGAAGATCTGAAACATCTCCATAAAACCCAGCACACCTAGCTGAGTCACAAACTTCAACAGCAAATCCCAATGGAATCCGAAGAGAGGAAACATCACCAATCTCAAGGTAATTTTTTCCAAAGCTATACTCTATAAAATTTCCTTCAAAGTTTGCTTCAGAAAAAGCAACAACCTTTGAAAGGTCTGGCGATCTCAGTTCAGTTTCTGCCGTCGTCAAGATCATTTCATTAGAAACCTCGACCTCAACTACACCTTTGCTATCCGCAGCTTCAAGGGACCAACTTGGAATATCCGATTCCAAACTAACTAAAATAATTACAAGGCCCTCTTAAAATGTTGCTTAAATATTATAAAATTCGCTTGATATCAAGGCGCCAAGAACGGCTTTGAGCACAAAACTCAGATCAGCTTCAGCTTGTCCATCAGATTTAATTTCGCATGCAAAGCTAAGTCCTTCAATTTGCCACGAACAAGACGCTAGGTAGGCACCAGTCGTCATAGCTGGGATGCTCACCATTTCCTCATCTTCAATTATTTCAGGGTCCTGCTCTGGAGGAACGGAATCTTGCTGGGGATTTTTTTGCTTGGTATGATCTTCGTTATTAGTTTGTTCAAGATTAACTATCGGAGCCCTCTCACTTTGATCTAATATTGTAATTTTTTCAAAGTTTTTACTAGTCGTTCTAGACTCTCCCACGAGCGTAGAATCACTACAAGCGATCATACAGCTTGATAGAAATATAATTCTTATAATCGTTAGTTCAGTCATTTTTGTTGTGATCCTCATAATCGAGTACTCAATAAGGCTATCGGAAGTGTCTTCATTAAACTAAAAATAAGCTAATTTATAAAATATTTAGACGGTTTTAGAGATATATCTTAAAATAGATGTGGGAGATATGAATAAAGAAATAGACCAAAAACTGTCAATCTCATTACCGAAATATTCAAACTATGCGCCCATATCTAAATAATTAAATATTAAAACAAGAATGAAACCCACTGAATCCCCTAGAAATGGGATTCTTATTCTACTTGAGATCGACTAGAGAAGATTGAAAGTACTATTGCATCATCATATAATTCACGACTTGACCTGGAATTTCAAACAACACCTCATCCGTCAATAACTTCAAATCTTGTTTATAATCATCGAATTTAACAAACTGAACAATGTCTCTTTTTTGCTTGCGACCATTTGAGTGTACTAACCTTTTATCATCAGCATCAAAAATCTTGCAATTTGTGAAACTACTCCTTCCAACTCCAATAATGATAATGGATATTGGATATTCTTCGGCTTCAACAATAGTATCAATAGTGGCTTGATTATCGAAATAGTCGCCATCAATTATTAATGTCAAAACCATATATTTATTTTCATTTTTATTTATAGTTTTGACCGCAGCAGAAATGAGCTGGTGAAAATCATCTCCACGAAAACGTCTTTTATATCCACTGTAATCAGCGGAGCCCATGTCTCCCATTTTAATTTTAGGAAGCGCTGAATTATAGGCAGCCAAAACACCCTCTATTCCCCGGCATTCAGGATTCTTATTCATGTTGATATGAAAAAAAGGCGGGAAATAAAGACTTCGGCCAAATCTTGGAACTTGGCAACCATACCCAAACGCAGGAAACCACTGGTCATCATCATACTGGGCCACAATGTCTCCAACTTTACGAATAGCTTCCTGGTAAGGATTTTGAATTTTTTTCTCATCTGTAAAATGATGGAGAGAACTAGGGCTGCGAATATCAGAGCCATTTGATGAAGTAAAGTCTACTCCAAATTGAACTGATATCTCCAAGCCTTCATCCATTATTTCAAGAAACTTTGTCGGATTTGGAGCCTTTTTTGTATCAGTTTTTTCTTTGTTTTTCCTCCCAAATCTAAACATCGAACGTTTTATTTTTTCTTCTGGAATATCAACAATTTCCTTATAATCAGAGGTATAACTTTTATCAGATATTATGAGTTCACCAATATTATTGGAACCTTTTTTCTGAATATAAAATTTCGGTTTTTTCTTGGTTAAGATATCAGCAACTGGAATGGGTGTCTCAGCAATTTCTTTGCCATTTTGACCACAAATTGATATCAGGATTTTTTGCATTTTTTCAAAATGATACTCTAAGTTGATTCCTGTTAGAGTAGTTTCCCCTGCGGAAAATTCTCCCTTATCTAACTGCTTAATGACCTCGCCATTTTCCTCAAGGAACATCTCATAGTTAGTGCCTGATTGGAAACACACCGCCGCCTTTGTATGTAAGGCTTAGAGCACTATAATCTTTAGCGAATTTCCCCAGTTTCTCTAAAAAGGCTATAATTGTCGGAAAATCAAAAGATCTTGGGGGTGCCCATGC
>JBGCDR010000200.1:0-8255 GCA_045105515.1 Oligoflexales bacterium | reverse complement strand
TGCTCCTATGTTAGGCAGCAGTACATTACTGGGATGACAGGGTGGGTCAATTAAGTCATGACTCCCTGGGTCAGGTCATACGCGACTGGGTGGGTCAATTTTGTGCGACTGAGTGGGTCAGTTTAAAGGTGATCGAGCAATCTTTAACCCTCCTCTCATTAAACTGCTTTATTTTCATAACATATTTTGAACACTTCAACATATTCCTTTTTCACTTCCAGTCTGCTTGACAAATACATCTATTGAGTTAATCAAAGAGTCAACATCGTCGCCTATATTTTGAGTTTGAGCAGTTGGCCTGAGTAATTTAAAATTTTCACGGCAATACTTGAAATTCAAATTAAAACCCAACACCGGGCATGAAAATATCTAGAGAGAGTTCATGTCACTGGCAAGCTAAGATCCTTTACCTTCGGAGTTCTTGTGAATTAATCTTGGTCTAGATTCGTTTGATTCATCAAAAGCAAGAGATGAGGATCTATTTAATTAGCCAAAAAGCTAGTTTAGGTCGTTCTTGGATATTCCGAATTCGTTTTGTAGCTTCATACCCATCTAGTTTCGGCATTTGGCAGTCCATCAAGATAATACATAGTTCCTTCGCATAGCCGTTTCGACTGCCTCAATGCCATTTTGAGCTTTATCGGGACGAAGCTTGGCAACTTTCTTCTAATTTACATTTCAGAATATTCTCAAAGAATTTTTCTAGTGCAGTGACTTGGCTTTTTTCCTCATCCTTTATGCCTACTTTCTTTTGGCCCTCAGAATTATTATTTTCTATTTGCATGGTGAAATTAAGCAAAAATAACTGAACATATCGAGCAAGGCTAAAACGAAAACCCCTAATTTTAAAACTACCTGTAAAGTCAATTGTTTTCGAGACTAGCTCTCTTCCGCGACTTTCTTCACTTTCACCCTCGCCTTCATCTTCAACTTCCCATTCTTCTATTATTTCGGTCTTAATTACCAGAGATCTTTCAGTATTAAAGTCTAGTTGAGAAAACTCGATATCTCCGCAAATATGCTCACCTTCCGTAACTAAAGGTGAAATTTTAAAAATCGCAATATTCATTCTCTCTTTAGACTTTGTATTATTTTTTTTTAAATAATCGATAGGTACATGGACAAAAATCTGAATTAACTGTCCTTGATAATCTTCCACTGACATTTCATTTTCTTCCACTTCCTCAGCAGTTTTATCTGCCAAGGGCCCACTACTCCAACTATAGTGCAATTCCTCTTCTATATTTACTGTGGGAATAAATTCGATTTTATTTGATGATTCGCATAGTTTAAACAGGACTTCCTTATTTTTAGGGGCTTTATAGAGAATCCATGTTGTTCGTTCTTGCTCGTCTTGATCAATTTCAAGGAAATCTCCATTTTCAGGTCGGTAATGGGTCGGATAATCACGATATTTTTTCCCATTGATAAAGACATCCATTGACAACTCTAAATCCATGAGATTCATTGCCATCTGCGATGCATACTTGCTACAAAACTTGTCTGTCTGGTGGAGCCAGAGAAGGTCTAATGGATTTAAATAATCTTTCAACCCATTATGATAACAGACTTGTAAAACATCCTTGAATAAATCCTTTTTAATAAATATTTTCTGGGAATGACCCTGATTATTGGATTTTGATTCTATCAATATTTTGCTATCTTTCAGGTTTTCACTGCTAAATGAAATGATGGGATATAACTGCAAAATGGTCATAAATCCTGTGACAATTACAGGCCTAAGAAAACATTTAATCTCAAAATTCATTTTGGTTCCTATAATAATGGTTTGTTCTAAAGAATAAGTGATAAAACATAGCCTCTTTAAACTAATCGCGCATACTTGCAAAAAATTATCAGTATAAAAATTTATTTACAGTTTGTATATCCATAAATCCTATGGAATATTTATTGAAACTCAAAAAAAAATATCTACATGCCGAGATAAACAATCTTCTGTGCTTTTTGCAAAGAAAGGGATCGTATCGAATGAACTAGATAAAGCAAATGATGTGAAGATATTTGACATAAAGGTCAAATATTAAATCTTAGTCAAAAAAGATTTAATACAAAGTTTCATATTCAAAATGATCACCTCTGAAAGACAAGAAGCAGAAAAAGAAGCAGGTCTCATAAATATATATATTATGAGTATTCTCAACATAACGTTACGTCTGGGATCAAATTCTAATAGGCCTCGGTATTTTTTGTGAAATCGAATCAAATTCCAGCTAAATCTCATTACATGGGCTTGAATGCCAATCAAAATATTTACTTGACTATAGTTGCTGATTCGACTGTTATCAAAGTTTTGAAGACTTATAGAGACCAATATGAAGCTTCCAATACTGGTGGGTATTCGGGATGATTAGAAACGAGCTTAGGAAGCAAGTTTTGGTTTTTATGGATTTTCGAATATGTTTTTTAATTAAATATCCTTGGATAAATTTAATTTTCACAGTTCAGCCAATTAAGTATTTTCACATTCATATTTTTTAAGACGTCATTTTGCTCATATAAGAATTTTTTAGGCTGCTGGTGCAGTTTGAAATTTAAGGAAATGAATAAAGAAATAGTGCTATTGAAAATAGTCACTCAATACTTTTAGATTTATTCAAATACATTTGTCGAGCTAAAAAAATATAAATCTAGTTCTATTTACTTAAAAGATATTAGTGGTTTATCTTCACTAAGAAATTTTGGGCTGGATGATATCCTAGCAACGCTGATTTTGTAAACCAATAGTAAGCTTCGTTGAAATCTGTTTCAACAGCAATATTATTATAATAAAAAACCCCAAGATTATAATATCCTTTGGCGTTGCCTTGATTTGCAGATGATAAAAACCAAAAGAATGATTCTCTAAAGTTTCGTTTAAATCCACCTTTTGCATTATAGTAAAATACTCCTAGCACATTCTGAGCCTTAGGATAACCGTAAATTGCTGATTTAGACAAATATGAGGAGGCAACATTTTTCAATCCTTTACCGTAATAAAACTTAGCCATGACAAAAAGGTTTTTAGCATCGAGTACACCATAGTGATTTTTACCATGCTCGATATCTAAAGAATAATGAGGTTTGTCAAATGAAAACCTTGTGTTATTACATTTAATAGTTTTATCAGACTGGATAGAGTCATCTGATAATTGACAATCATCGGATTTGGAATTTTTTATATAAAAGTCACTAGCTAAAACAACGTTAACTGATAAATTTAAATGAATATAGAAATATATTAAAACAAGATTTTTAAGCATGATTAGATCCTTTATTTTGTCTAAGTGTATATCGGTTGGGCTGATGACATTTGGATAAGATTTATATTCTATGACATGTATGTTTTTTGGCTTTAAAAAAAGCAAATCGTGCAATTGCTCTCTCTCTTTCGAATTGGTTAGCTAGTAAATGAACAATGATCATTGGATTAGAAAAAAGATCTTCACTGCAATCGATTCCATTTTTTCTTATAAAAACAGGCTGACCCGATTTTAGGTTTGTTTCAATTGTTATTACTTCGCCTTCTTCACTAATTACCAAATCATGTCCAAGATCAGCCGTATATTCACCAATTTCAGACTCGATTGCTAAATGTATTTTTTTTGTGATTTCATTTAGATCAAATATAATCTCTTCAGAGGTTCTTCTAGAATTTTTAGCCACAAAATCTACTATTCTTCGATAGTCTTCTGTAACGCCACCAGCACCCCTGTGTCCACCAATTTTTCCAAAAAATATTGGGTCAATTAAATCACCATTTGTACTTCTAAGCGTATAGGCGCGAATATGATGATTTTTTTTCTTAATCGGTATCATCTGTATACCTTCTTGAACAATATATTCTTTATTTCTGCATTTCATTGTTTTTTTTGCTTTTTCAATTACATTTATCAATTCGGATCTTTTTATTTTCCTTAGTAATACTTTCTCGAATTTCGAGTCAGAACTATTGACAATATAATTAACATCGAAACTACCATTGCTCTTTTTGTTACGTACAATATTGATGATGCCTTTGCCTTTATTTCCGTC
Source organism: Oligoflexales bacterium (assembly GCA_045105515.1). Lineage (GTDB taxonomy): Bacteria > Bdellovibrionota_B > Oligoflexia > Oligoflexales > Bog-1112 > JABSRF01. Next base: position 4,223 of record JBGCDR010000200.1, on the reverse strand, counting down.
AGTTGGTTTTAAATATACAATTCTATACTTGTCAAGAAACTCAAAAAAGACTTCCTCGGTGAACAAGGAAGTTTCAGGGTGAGGAATCTGATTATCTTCGAGAAGATTTGCATATAATTGTTTATATTTACATATTTTTGTCACTTTTACTGGATTCATATAAACAACACCAAGAGCCTCTAAAATGGAATGGATTTCGCTGTATTTCCTTTTAATATCGTCAGATTTATTGGCCATAAAGCTAAAATCATAAACTACTGTTGGTAAAGGGTACCATTCCGTTGAAGAAACTATACGACCATTTCTGAGAATTTTTACATCTGTGATTGATTTTCTTGGCAAGTTTATTGTTGATTCAGGCCCAATAATATATGCTTGTAATCCGATGCTTTCAGCCTCATTTAAAATCATTTCTCTACGATCGGTTGTGTTGTTCAATATTCCAAAAACTAGTTGATCATGGGAAAAAGCTTGAGATACTAATAAATTCATTAATAGAATCAAAAAACAACAAGGAAGAAAAATAGTCTTCATGATACCTCACTTTAGTTACAGTATAATAAGCATATAAGAAAAGGTTATAAGTAAAGAAAAATAAAACAAAACAAAATGCGTATCTAGTTATCATGGTACAGGAAGGATGTCCATAAACATCAATGGAAGTAAGAAAATTCGGAATCAGTGGGAATAACTGGGACGGAGAAATTTTAACACAGTATAGAATAAAGATGTCCCTGGAAATTCCACAATAACCAGCCAAGATAGGCTGCATGTATCCACGACGCCTTATCCTTCAAAATAGCTCCTTCGCACATGTTTTCTTTAGGTGTCATAATAAAAATTTCTTCTTGAAACCTAAAGAAATAAGGGACTACCTCCTGCCTATCGTAAGCACAGAATCATATTACCTTCAGCTTATGCCATATATTTGGCTGGCGCTTTAAAGTGGATGGTAGTAAGCCGCATACTGACCTTAACTGCTCCGTATGTTGGCAGTTAAATCCCTATTGCTATTCAAAAATTGTTCTAGATGAGGATGAGCTTAAACTTTTTGCACAGCTTCTTGATCCCTATGAAAGCGCTAACATTAATCCTGGAATGTCTGTAAAAAGATTTGTTCTCAATTTACTCAATGCGGCAATCTCTAGAATCTCGATGCTAAAAGAAAAGATATTCGAAAATTCTAATACCATTGGAGATAGGGAAGCATTAAGTTTCAGATCAGAGCTTTTATCTGCTTTTACAAGAGAAGCTGTACCATAAATTAAACTGAAATTAAGTGTTATTATTTGCTTTTTACTCAAGAGGCTCGAATCCTTGGCGCCAAAATCTATAGATTCACTTTGCAAATTGTTTTTATGAGTAAAAATCAGGCAAATGTTATATCGGCTATAGTGTTCCTATTTCTTGAAAAAATATCAGAAGGTAGGAGAAAAATTTCAATCATCTATGATTATTGGATTGGGGATTAACTTGTATTTAGCAAAAATGCTTTAATTAGATATGAGATAACTCCGAGTCACGTTTTCATAATTAGAGCTGAGATAACTCTGAGCCACCTTTCCCGTTTTCCTGCGTTTTCTAACTCCGAGCCACGTATTTGCGAGCCACGTTTTTTCAGCCACGTTTTCGTACTTCGTCGAGACGTCTTTCAAGATTCTCAAGGGCAGTGGATCTCTTCGTATGTTCTGTAAGTTTTAGGGCATTAGAACCATAAACATTTTTGCCATTAAAAATAAGAGCGGCTGCGCCAATGCTGGCTAATATACCGGCACCTAAAAATACTCGGCTACTTGTTCTATATGAGTTTATAGATTTCTCCATTCGTTTTATATCTTCGGCACTTCCAATTTTTTTCATTTCAATTTTAGTTTTATAAGTGCCATTCTGAAGAATTTCAATATATTCTCGGTGATTTCCATCCTTCAATACTCTGTCAATTTGTTCTCCTGTTAAAACAACATCGCCTTTAGATTCCAGTTTAGTTTTTAAATTTCTTGCTTTATTACTTGAGTACGCACTGCCAACTAAGCTAATCGCTCCCGCCGCTAGGATACTAGCTCCAGCAACAAATTTAGTATTATCATTAACATCTACTTCATTGATATTTGAATCTTTACTAGTTTTGTTAGAAGTTTCAATTTGTTCCTGGAAATAAGTGGAAAGCTCTTTTTCACTCTTTTTGGCTATAGCACTTGAGACTTTGTCCATAATTTTAACATTTTCATTTTCATATGTTTCTGCTTTTCTATCTTCTGTATATAACGCAAATGCATTTTTTATTTCAGATCCTAATGTATCTTCTGCCTGAGATTGTAATCTTGTATCATGTGCGAAATTTTTCGCTGATGGTACTTTAATGCATCCGATTATGGTAGTGACTAATACAGCTATGAGTTGGAAGGAAGTAATTGGTTTTGACATAAAATTATCCTTTCATCTTGATGGTTCCCACAATATTCAATATTCGGGCCAAATATATTTGGATTATTCCGGAAATATCCAGTTGTAAAAAAAAGTTGTTACACCAATTACTTTTATTTGAGTACGAATATACTGACTAGATAATTGACATCTGTAAATGGAAAGATCACATAAATGCAGTAGGTGAATACCATTAATGATGTGTTGTAATGGTTACTAGTCTATCCTTCCAATATGCCTCTAAAAATGCTTTCTTAATAAACTAATCTAAAGTCATGCCAACCTGTATTTATAAGAAAAAAAGGGATCGAATGCTTGTGGTGCATTTGCTAGAAAATCAATTTAGAAGAGAAAAAGCTATAGCAAGATTTTCATTTTCTTTAAGTATGTAAGCTTGACAACAAATCATGATAATGGTGTTGTTATATTTTTATTTTTTCATCGAGAGGCATTATGGAACGAATGGCTAACTTACTTTTGTTATTGATTGCTTTCTGGGGTGCAGTAGGTCTTGCAGTAACAAATACATGCTCTTTACCGGAGGCACTTGAAATCCCAACAGTTCAAGCTACTTTAATAAATGAAAATGATCTCTTAGAGATACCATTTGTTGATATTGATCCTGAAGATCACATTATTGGAGAGGGACATGTTATTGACTCTGCGCCTATACAAGCTGATGAATTTAAGAACATCAATGGTGATCTTATTGAAGTACCGGTGTCAGAAAAATATACTAATCATATGGCTGCTATAGCAGGATTGGAAAATAAAGAACCAGACTTTACTCCTTTCATTCAGCTGTTAAATGATCGCATATCCGTTTGGCTGCGAAAAATAATTATAAAAAACTCAACTAGAGCAGGAAGATCTTATCAGGCTATTAATGCAGCTCTAAAGATGACCTTCGATGTTGCCGAAATCGTTACATTTAAGACACTTCGGACAATAAACTTAATTCAATCTGGCCCTAACAATAACAAGTTCACAGAGTCGGCTCTCCATTCTGCATGGGAATCAGCCCGGGTCAATGCCTGGTTATCCTGCAAAAATGCGGATACCGAATATAATTATGAAAGGAATTGGAATGCAATTACTGACAACCCTTATACGATTGAATGGGAAGCAGAAATTAAAGAAGAAGTTTATGCCTTTGTTCCCTTTGTGCCAAACAAGGATCTCAATCTAGATATGATAAGAAGGATAACCTACAGAATTGCTGAAAGAGCATCATTTATGTTTCTGTATGATAATTTATTTGATATTTTGGATAGTGCCTATTATCAACAAGACAACACTTGGAAAGTTTCAGAATATAAACTTTTAAAAATTCTTAAAAGTCTTGAGAAGAGTACGGGAACCACAGCTGTTCTATTAAATCCATTTACCCAGGTTCTTAAAAAAAGTATTGATGTTCTAAAAGTGAATTGAATTTTTATAAATGAAAGTACATAGCTAAGGGTTATAGGCTCTAGCCTGAAGCGGAAACCTGCGTTACTACTTCAAGCAAATTTATCTACTATGTTGGGAGTTTTCAGCATAAGATTAGTAACAGGTAGGAAAAAAAATTATTTAAACAGCGAAAAACTTCTTTGCTTGCCTTTTGTTTCTAACGATTCCATGATATCAATTATTATAGTGCAAATTTAACGGTATGAATTTCAGGGTTGATTCAAGTAAGCTTTTAACCAAATTTTGAAGTACGTTAAAATGGGTTCAGCATATTTTTTTAACAAAATTTTTGTTGTCAAAAATATTTGAGATGTATTTTTTTGACTATTCAAGCATAATCTAACAAT
>JBGCDR010000199.1:0-3197 GCA_045105515.1 Oligoflexales bacterium | reverse complement strand
AAGAGTTTTCTTGAGTTTTTGTAGATATTCTGCGAGCATTACCCTGCACCTTATTTGTTTTAGTTTCGCAACCAAACTATAAGGTGCATCCTTCTTTTCTTCAAGATTTTAGATAGTTAAAACCCCGGTCACGCATGATTTCCCATGATAACCTCTGGCACGAATCTGAGTTTGCTTGACTAGTATTCTTTTCAGTAAAATCAAGCTTCATGATGGGTGTTTAAAATATGATCTATCTTAGACAGTTATTCTTATCAATTTGTTTTCTAATTTCTTCACCTGGTTTGTGCATGAGGGCAGATTGGCCATTACTATTTGTCTTAAGTCTTCCTGGAACTTTGGGTTTTGCACCGCATCAAAAATTAGCACCAATCGTAGCCTTAAAAGGAAGTGAACCTTGTCGCTCGGTGATAAGTTGTCAAATTCCTATTGCTGAAACCAAGGGAATAAGCAAAAGCTTACCTTCTGATCTGCTATATATTTCACCCAGTTTTGGTGCTACTCATTTAGAGTCAATAAACAAAGTCTATTTTGACAAAGATGAAAATACAGATGCAAATTTTAGGCTATATCACTCTCTATTTCATTCCATAGATGGAAGCCAGGTGGTAGCGACCCAACTTGGTCGAAATCCAGCATTTCATTTTCATCCGCAGTCAATAGCAGAAATTATGGCAATGGGAGTTCAAGCAGTAGAACTTGATTCCGAGGATTTTTTAAAGCAAAAAGAAAGGTTAAAAGAAGAACTTTTTGACCTGATTATTACAGAAAATACTACCAATGAACTCGGGCTGAGTTTTACTGATAGTGTTAATAATTCACAAAAAGAATTCGAGGATCTAAAGAGAAAATTAAAGATTCTTGAAAAGAAAAAGAAATTTTTTCAAAGACAATTAAGAGCAGTAGAAGGCGACAATGATTCAGATGAAATCGAAGATCAAATGATAGATGTAAAAAACAAGATTGATCAAGTAAAGAGAAGAATTCATAAAGAAAAACCACAACTCGATAGTATGAATGAAAAATTAAAGGACTTTATCACTTTATTCTTTGAAGCGATTGAAGAAACGCAGGAACCAAAGTTATATTACTCAAAAAATAGACCTTTTAATGCATTGTTAAGTTATTTATGGTTAAGAGTATCTGATAAAGGTGAGTTGATTCAATATTTAAATAAATTAGAAAATTTAGGAATTCTAGATAAAGGCAAACTGCCAGAGAATTTAGAATCACTGTCTTTTGACTTAGAAGATTTACGCCAAATTGATTTGTCTCAAGCACCGAATCTTTCCTTAAAAGATGATTTCGATAAGCTAACCTTTTGTTACCAGCAAAATAGCCAATGTGGTGCTATGCCTATATTGAGATATGGATCAGCATATGTAGATCTTGACGAAAAAAATTACCGGTTTTCAGATTGCGTAGAAACATCAATTAGAAATTTCATTAACTCATTTATTTGGGATCGTAGTAGATCAAACCTAGACATAGAAATTTTGCATAAATTAAACGAATTCATCGAAATTCATCCAGGTTTAATTAAATTTTATGAGGAATTTAATTCGATAGATCAGCATGAAAGCGAGCTAGCTCGCAACAAATTTGCTGGATTGCTTTCTGGAAGTGATAAAGATTTTAATACGGATGAAGGAGAAGGAATTATATATAAGCGTGATGATGTTTTTGAAATAAAATCTAGTGCGGAAAATGTTGAGCGGGTAATTGAGCTTCTGTTTGGAACCAGTTTTGATCAGCTCATTGTAAGTCTTAAACAAATTGGAATCCCCGCAGAAATTACGCAAGATAATAGTGAAACGCGTTTTATTAACTTGGATGGAGAAAGCTATTCTTGGTCTGTCCGAACTGGGCATTCTGTTTTTGATAATAGAAATGCTTATCAAAAATATTCACAGAATCGCTTAGAATTAGGAAAAAATCTGATTAAAGAATTTGCTGAAAATGGAAGCAAAGATGATTGGTACATATTAAACCATTTTCTACAATTAAATAGTCATCCAGAACTATTTAGATACGTTGATAAAATTTTAGATTCTAAAGGAAATTTAAGTGCCTATGAAGACTTGCTGTTACATTCAGCTATTGATGAAGATCAAAAGTTTCCTTTGAAACTAAAGTTTTTACTGGAGATAGAATCCAAGCGCCCAGGAAAATATAGGGAGCAAATACCAGTATTGATTGATAATTTGTTGACTTGGCAAGGTGCGAATTTTGATAGGGCATTTGATATTGCTTACTCTTACAAAGATACTATCCCTGATGCGTTAAAAAAATTTTATGAGCATAGATACTGCACAGCATATGCAATTTTAAAGCTTCTTAAGAATCAAGAATATGGTTTTCTAGGTGAAGGTCAGATTAATAGCGATAACTTCCCTCAATATTTGTCCAATTATTTGGAAAAAAATTATTGGAGTAACCAAAGGGATATTTTGGATGGTTTAATTGAACAGTCAGAGGAAAAATATATCCCATTTTTTCATCTTTATCTTACCAAAATTTCGGAAAGTAAAGGTAAGCAAATCTATGAAAAAATGGCACAGCATGACCCAATTTTCTATAAAGATTTCATAGCTAAACAAGTCGATGACCAAAATATTCATAGAGCATTGATTAAAAGAAAAAAGATTCATTTGTTTAACGATATTTTTGAAAAAGTATCAAATATGAAGCCGTCGAAAAAAATTACATATCAGGATTTTTTGTGGGACTATATTATGGATGTAATCGACTATGATAATAAGCAGATGTTACCATTCTTTGAGAACTTGATTCCATTTATGAGCGCCTCGCTCAAGAGCCAGATTTTGAACCGAGAAGGTACGAATATTTTTAAGCAGGAGTTAGAAAGAAAGTTCTCAAATTTATTTGTAAAAAGATCGCTAAGTTCTCTAGAAGAGCAAGATTTTAGGGAGTATTTAACAGCACTTGCTTGGCAGGATGAAAGCAAAAGATTCAAATATTTTCCCAGCTGGCAAGAGCTAGTGCGTAGCGAACACAGCTCCCAATTTCATCAAGAGTTCATTGAATGTGTTTTGGATGCTCGATCACCTTTAAACTGACCCACTCAGTCGCACAAAATTGACCCACCCAGTCGCGTATGACCTGACCCAGGGAGTCATGACTTAATTGACCCACCCTGTCATCCCAGTAATGTACTGCTGCCTAACATAGGAGCA
>JBGCDR010000198.1:0-5363 GCA_045105515.1 Oligoflexales bacterium | reverse complement strand
CTTAAGATTTTTCTCTTATTAGCTCTTAAACACATCTTAGGAAGGGGAATTTTGATGAAAATATTTTTTTCAAGCACAAATTTGTTTTGAATTCTGGACGGCAAGATTATTTTTGCATTTTCTTATTGAATTCAAGTAATGTTTATCATTCTTACTTAAAGCCTTATGAATTAATAGGATACAACTGCTCTCAGGCATCTGCAGGATCTGTTTGCTCTATGTTGGACGAAACTTCACCCGACTATCAGAAGACAAAAGAGAAGATTGAAAGTAGGACCACGCCATTGGGACTGCAATCTGAACTTAAAAAATCTGGTCTGTTAAAAGGAGACTACATTCAGGTTAGGAAAAAATATCCAAAACATTTTATAACAACTTCGAGCAAGAATTACAGCAGATCGGCTACCTTTACAAGTTTTAAATCTATTGCAACCTTATCAGCTTTAGGTGCCGTAAGCTCTACGGTGCTATTTGCAATTTTTTCAGAAACAGGTCAAAAAATGTGGAGCAAGACCAAAATTGGTTTTGAACTGTCAAATGACCAGAATATCTCCCAGATAATGAGTAGCTTGAAGCAACTAAAATTTAGGCAAATTTCGTATTTTAATCGAATTTTTACAGACCAGGAATTATCTTTCTGGGCCCAAGAGAATGTTAAATAATCACCTAGCAATCTATTCATAACATAAGCCATGGGGCACCTTTTCAAGCACCCTGGGCACCTCATACAAGCGCGTTGTTAACGGATTTGGCAGCATATCCACAAATTTTCAATAAGTTTTCCTACTTTTATCACCGAAACAATTAAGAAGTATCGCACAACAATGAAGTACCATAATAGCGACATTTCAATATGACAATTTCAAGGTTTATACTATGATCCCTCTAGCAAGTACGCAAAACGCAGTGACTACCTGGGTTTCAGGTTTTAGTGACTATTTTACAACCAGTTAGTTCTTGTTTAATGCGATATGCTTTGAGTACAGATTGTGCAGTACAAAATAAACTAAAAGTGAATGAGCTTTCATCAGAAAGATTTGATGTAAACCTCTAGTTCATATGTAAAATCATTAAATTCATCACGATTGAGGTTAATTAGATGAAAAGAAATTTAGTAGTCCCAATGATACTTCTAATTATGAATGGTATTAGTTTTTCGGCGCCACACCCGAAGAAAATATTTTGCAAGTTTTTTGGGGAAAGTAGCAATCATGAAAGATATGTTGAACTATCTGATGATATCACAAATGTTACCGAGCCCATTGATTCCCAACAAAAAGAATTAAGCCTAGTGCAAGAGGAAGCAAGCTATATGCATTTTGAGGGATATTCGCATGGAGCAGATTCCTATCTTAATCAAGACGATCCTTCTATTGACTGCGGGTCGTTATATTACGATTTAAGTACTGAAGGCGAAGTACAAGAAAATCGCCCATTGTTAAAATCAGAAGAGCTTGCATTCGTTCAAAAATTAGAGCCTAAAGTTAGCAAATTTAATTTTTATGAAAAATTAACTGAGTCACCTTCCACCACAAAAGAGTACTACGATAAGCTTGATGACTTAACTAGTTTAGTTGATACTGTTCAAACCATGAAACTATTATATACTCACTTGATGATTGAATTTAGAATAGGCAACCTGCCATATTGGAAAGACCTCAAAAATTACATAAAAAATGGCCTTGTTCAAACTAGAAAAACAATAAAATGTTATCAAACTTACTTTATTTTCCAACAAATCTTGGACAAAGCTCTTGAAGATCAAGTAATCAAAACAGATGATTACCAAGCTCTCATAAATGGAATTAATTATTCAGATCAAACTGAGCATAGCGCCACAGAATGGTCAAATACTTCAGAATATAATATTACGAGACTTAATGTTCCTGATAAGATTGGGAAAATCGTGTATGTGTGTATAGATAAAATAAAAGGAAATATATTTTCAAAACAAAAAATACTTTCCCCTACTCAAAAAAATTATCATATAGAATTGACAAAAAACTTGGAAAAAAGCATTGAAGCTGGTGTTGGTATTATGGGAGTTATCCTCAATGCTCTTATATTTTACCAAGGAGATACTAGATATGATCCAGATGAATCTTCAATTGTAAATCGCATAGTAGACTTTGGGGATATCAAACACATGCTCAATCTGGCTTCTGATACTAATGCACAAGACAGTGCATTACTTCCGCTATCTATAAAGGCAATAGACCGGCTTGAGCTAGCAATTGAAGAAAGAAATCCCTTAAAAATTTTTAAATGCGTAGCATCTATTATTGAAAGCATTGAAAGTAAATATTACAAGAAAAAAATACTTCACCATGAAAACTCTTCACATCAAATATATGAAGTTAGTATATCAAGTTGCGCTGAAGAACAAGAAAGACGCAACAACCGGATCAGTTCGTTCTAAGGATTTTCCCATTTCTAAATTTTGATTTTACTCATTCATTTATTTTATAACCCTCTCTCAATATCTATTTTTAGTATAAGTATATAATTTTATTTCCTAACATTAAAAAACCTACTATTAGATTATATTTTATTGTATGTTTTAGTGCCATAAATGGGAAATAAACTTTTGAGAATATGTTTTATTAAATAATTAACAAACTGGATATAAAAATAAAGTTTAGCCTATTACAAAGGTGATTACCAACTGGAACCTTCAAATGAAATATCCACTGCTTTTATTTTTAACCTTCTGTTTTTTCAATCCTAATATTTACGGAAGTGAGCAAAAAGTTGGGAAACTGGCTTCCAATACCAATAATGAGAATATTTTGGCTAATGAGGTAAAACAGCTTGATTTCCAAATAAATGAACTAATCGATAAAATTCGTCATGATAAAGGAAGCGGTCTTTTAAATAAAAATGAGCTGATACGATGTCTTGTCAACGGAGTTTTTTTTAACTCAATTTCGTTATATCCCTTAGCAGTTCTAAACATTCATGTAAAAAATCTTACTGATGATAAACAGATCCTGTCTCGCACCCTCCGAGAAAGTGATCTAATTGTTGATAATAATCCGGATCAACTTTGTTTAATCCTACCCCAAACACTGGATATAAAAACTGTTGCAAAAAAAATTTTTGATGCTTGCTCTGATTCCTTATTTATAAATGGACGCATTTGTTACTCAGAAAATGACTTAAACCAATGGGAAATGGATCAATTAGAGGAAAGCGATAAGCATGGTTCTTATAAATACTATATTGATCAAGATCCTTCACTTTCTATTCTATTCATTGATATAGATCATTTCAAAGATCATTACATCGATGGAGATTCATTGCTAATACAAATTTCCCAGCTTTATCGAAAAAATTTCAGGCAATGTAATGACAAAATTTTCCGATTTGGTGGAGACGAGATAGTTATCGTACTTCCAAGGGTTCACCCAAGCATTGCAAAACTACATGTTGGTGAAAGGTTAGCTGATATCGTAGAAAATCACAACTTTAATACTAAATCTGGTAACAGCATCAAACTGACTGTTTCAATTGGAGTTAGTGGTATAGAAGGGATTCCTGATGATCTAGGTATTTCATTACTAATTGCTGCTGATCAAGGTGTCTATGAAGCTAAGCGGTCTAAAAAAATGGATGCTCTGTTGTCTTTGTTGACCCAGAGACAATTACTCCAATTAGAAAATCAAGTGAAAAAATTAGAGATCTCTTAGCAGACATGCCAGATGAAATCCTAACAAATGGGTTTGATCTTTGTCATACCTTTCCTCAAGACGACTCAAAAATAGAGAATATTACTGGCCTTAAAGAATTAATTAAAAAATTAGAAACTATAGAAAAAAATGATTTAGGCTTGATCAATCGATCCGTATTAATGGACAAAATTTCGCGGAGTGAGTTTTATTTAGATCTCAGTGTCGCATCAGGAGATCTCATTTATCAGAATCAAAATAAATCACTTTCTATGATTTTTGTAAATATTGACGAATTCAAAAAATTAAATGATGATCTTCCCGCACACCACCTTGACGCAGATCAAATACTAACACAGATTTTCAAGATTTATAAGTCATTTTTAAGAGAAAAGAACGAAATTTATCGTTATTGGGGAGATCAAACGGTTTTAGTCTTACCAGGAACTCACTCATCCGATGCACTATTGATTGCTAGAAGATTAAGTAAAAAAATAGCCAAACATGAATTCAAGACTCTTTCAGAATACTCTATTAATTTAACCGTTTCAATGGGAGTAAGCGGAGGCATAGGAACACACGAAGATGGTGGTTTATCTATTCTCGAAGCGGCAAAAAAGGGTGCTTTTGATGCTAAAAAAACTAAGGTACTAAATAGTGGTGTGGTTTTAAAAAGTCCAGAAGGTCTAAAGCCGACTCACTAAAAAGAGCAATAAAGCTGAGATTTCAAATCATACCATTAAAATACTGCCTGATTTTTTTTTGAATTATAAGACATTACAAGTTTTATAACATGGGCTATCTAGCCAGACCGATAGAGTTAATATGAAAAAAATATCGAATAATTTACCCTTTAATTATATTGATTAGGTATGAATACAATTTTTAAAAAAATTCAATATTTTATAATTATTAGTATTTCACTAATTTATTCTAAATATGCAATAGCAGATTCTGGTGATACAAATATACGTGTACAGCAAGCACCTTTTTTGTTTTTACCTGCATTAGCCGATGCACCTTTAGCCCAAATCGAGATCATGTTTAGACCAAATAAGCATGTAAATATGGGTATAATTGGCAGCTCTTTATTTCAAAAAGAAGAATTTGGCCAAAGTAATTATGAATTGAATATCAGCGGAATAGGAACAAGAATTGATTTCGTTCTAAATGATGATGCTTTTAGCGATGGCATATATGTTTCAAATCAACTATCGCTAGGACTGTGGAACAGTACCGAAGTTAACAAAGATCAATCTATTTGCTCTCAAACCTTTAAAGCCGGTGGTGAAAATTTGATTACAGGAGGATCCCTTGGCTATCAATGGTTTTGGGGGAATGGATACAATTTAAGCATTGGTATGGGGATTTTAGAATCAAGAGCTCTTACTGTTAATACTTCTGATAACAGTCAGTGTGTTGAAACAGTTCTGATGAAAAAAGAATTCAACGTAATTAGAAAAAATGTAATTGATCTAGGGTTTGGATTTTCATTTTAAATTGAATTTATTCTCTGATACACACAAACTAATTTACCCTTTTTTTTTTTTGTTTTTTTGTTTTGAATGTATAGGAATTTCAATAAGTGATTGGCGGGATTTATCGTTGTATTTTTAAGGGTTTTTTAATGAATTATTTCCCGTTTATTTTTAGGTTGTCATTAAACTTTTCCTCTGTTTTTGTGCTTGCTCTTCC
>JBGCDR010000197.1:0-3917 GCA_045105515.1 Oligoflexales bacterium | reverse complement strand
ACTTAAGATTTTTCTCTTATTAGCTCTTAAACACATCTTAGGAAGGGGAATTTTGATGAAAATATTTTTTTCAAGCACAAATTTGTTTTGAATTCTGGACGGCAAGATTATTTTTGCATTTTCTTATTGAATTCAAGATATTCATTTACTTGTAGGTAAAATTTCTAGTCCTGGGAACTCACCTTTTTCCTTGACGGGACAGCCTAGCGCTTGTGGGACGGTACGAGAAGTAGGAACACTAACTCACAAGCTACCTTATGGGGTAGTTATGAAGAAAGCAGCTCGAGAAAAAGCTGCTAAAATATGGAAAGTTCCTCTCGAAAATATTTCCCCAAAACCTACTCATCATACAGTCTCAATGTTCCGGGCCCTTGATCGTGGTGAAATCAAGTTTATGTGGATTCAAGTTACTAATCCTATGGTGACTATGCCGAAACTCAATCGCTACCGAGATGGTGCCGAAAAAAAGGATAATTTTATTGTAGTTTCTGATGTTTATCCAACGCCAACTACAGATATCGCAGATGTAATATTGCCTTCTGCCATGTGGTTTGAGCGAGAAGGAATGTTTGGAAATTCTGAACGACGAACGCAACACTTCGATCAGCTCATTGAGCCTCCAGGCGAAGCAATGAGCGATACATGGCAGCTAATTGAAGTAGCTCGGCGCATGGGTTTCGAAAAACTTTTCCCTTGGAGTAAAGAAGAACACATAGAAAAGATTTGGGCAGAATATAGCCTTTTTCATGACAATGACCGTCACCGGGTCGCACCATATAAAGTACTAAAAAAACACCCGGGAATGCGTTGGCCGTATGTTGCAGGTAAAGAAACACGCTGGCGCTACAATGGAAAATACGATCCAGCTGCAAAAGGGGATACTTACGATTTTTACGGTAAGCCAGATCGTAAAGCATGGTTTATCACTAGACCCTACGAAGCTGAACCTGAGCCACCAAACAAAGAATATCCGTTCACTCTCTGTACCGGGCGAGTGATCGAACATTGGCATTCGGGTTCTATGACTCGGAGAGTTCCTGCTTTACATCAAGCAGTCCCTGAAGCTTATGTCGAAGTAAACCCTCATGACGCTAAAGCTCTAGGAATTGTTAACGGCAGCAAAGTAAAGATTTCCTCTAGGCGCGGTGAGATTACCTTAAAAACTCTCATAGATGGACGAGCAAGACCAAAAAGAAGTGAAATATTTGTACCGTTCTTTGATGAAAGCCTTCTCATCAACGAAGTTACTCTAGATGCTTTTTGTCCCATATCCAAGCAACCGGACTATAAAAAGTGTGCTGTAAAAATCGAGAAAGTATGACACGACCGAACACCAAAAAGGTTTCTATACCTATTATCATTATTTGTGCCTTGCTGATGGCAAGTTTTATTGCTGTCCAGATCGTTGTCTTTGACCTCTATGAATTTCCTAATGATGACAGTGAATTGATTGATAATACATGGATCTTTGCCGATATTGAAGCAGCAAAATCCATGTATTCCACACTTCATGGCGAATATTCGCCGGTCAATTTTATCGATGAGTCTGTAAAACCAAGGACCCTAGAAAATTTTTATGAGCTTCGAGCTTATAGTGGCGCACCCCCTGTCATTCCGCATAGTATCGTTAAGGACAAAAGCTTAACCGGTGATTCTTGTTTGGGATGTCATGAATTCGGTGGATATGCACCTAGATTCGCTGCTTACACCCCTGTGGTGCCTCACCCTGAAAAGAAAAACTGCCGGCAGTGTCACAACCCTATTAATGAAGACACACTCTTTAAATCCACTGAATGGGTCAAACACTCTGGCCAGCGTGGTCATGCAAAACTCCCAGGCTCCCCCTTGATTGTTCCTCATAGGCTCCAGATGCGAGAAAATTGCTTAAGCTGTCACTCTGGTCCGGCTGCAGTAGCAGAGATCAGGACCTCGCACCCTGAAAGGTTAAATTGCCTACAATGCCACGTTGTGCAAAATGAACGAGAAGAGTGGGTACGGAAATGAAAAAGAAAATATGCCGATGCTGTATTTTATTTATGCTTTTTTCCCTTGGATGTGAGCGCCACCATCACATGAAAAGCAAAGATAAGTATAGAAAAATGCAGAAACAAAATACTTCTAAAGTTGAGATAAAAAAAATACTTGAGCACAAAAAGTTTGTGAGTCGGACTTCCAAAACAGGCGAGAAATTTCTTGTAGAGAGAGTTTGGACAGAGTCTAAGGAACAAAGTTGTAAGGCTTGCCACGAGGGTTTCAACTTATCTAGCATCAAGGGTAGCGAGCATGCACGATCACACTGGCAGATCAATCTCAAGCATGCTAGTTCGGAGATTATGAACTGCCAGACTTGCCACCTCCAGGACGAAGTTTGGAAATTTCAGGCAGTTAAATCAAGTTTAGATGTTCATCAAACTCCAAGCTTGTGTGCCAAATGTCATTCTAGGCAAGCTGATGATTGGGAAATTGGAGCACATGGAAAGAGAGCTGTAGGCTGGCAGTACGAACGAGCAGTTAAAAACTGCGTCAATTGTCATAACCCACATAAGCCAGCGTTTGAAAAACGCTGGCCAAAAATTGCTCCCTTCCGTCCTAACAACTATAAGGAACGACTATGAGGGAAGTGCTGTCTATTTTTCGCAAATACCTGAACTCTTTTAAAAATCAAGATACTGGTGACTCTCCAAGCAGACTTGCCAATTCTGGAAACAAAAAAAAAAACCGACGCAATTTTATTAAAGGTATATCGGCTTCAGCTGGTGTTGGAGCATCTATAGTTGGGACTGGTGCTCACGCCTTTATATCTAAAGAAGATAAAGAACGCTTAGGGCTTAGCTGGGAAGAATATTTTCGCTCAAATTACCGATATATGACAAAAAAAGAGAAAAAAAACACGGTACAAAGATTGGAACGTCTTGCCAAACTTAAACGTAATGAAACTGTGAGTATTTCAAATAAAGAAGCGATTCCGGGTGTGCTCTATGGCTATGCTTTCAATATTTCTAAATGCCAAGGCTACATGGATTGTATTGATGCGTGCTTGAAAGAAAATAACTTGGACCGCAAAATCAACATGCAATATATAAAAATGTTTGAAATAGAAAATGGTAGCCTTAGTGTCGAAAATGGAGACTCGCATTATTTTCATGAAGTTCCCAAAGACGAGCATTTTTATATGGGAACCCAGTGTATGCAGTGTGAAAACCCACCCTGTGTTTCGGTTTGTCCTACAGAGGCTACCTGGAAGGAAGAAGATGGCATCGTTGTAGTGGACTATGATTGGTGTATTGGTTGCCGCTACTGCGAAGCTGCTTGCCCGTATGAAGCTAGACGCTTCAATTGGGCTGAACCTCAGGTTCCGAGCCCAGACCTCACGAAAAAACAGCACTATCTAGGTAATCGCCGTAAAACAAAAGGTGTGATGGAAAAGTGCACCTTTTGTATCCAAAGAACTCGTGAAGGTGACAATCCCGCATGTGTAGATGCCTGTCCTACAGGAGCAAGGGTTTTTGGCAATCTTCTTGACCCCAACAGTGAAATTCGAAAAATCATTGAAACCAAAAAAGTTTTTCGGCTCAAGGAAGAACTCGGAACCGAACCTAAGTTTTGGTACTACATGGATTGATTTAGGAAAGGAAACATATTGGTTTTTATATCATTCCTAAAAGACTTACTTAGCTATAGTTTACGAGGTAGCCGTCTATATCACCTGTGGATGGGTTCTCTAACTTTTTTCATGATCGCCGGGGCATTCTTTTATATGATGCAGGTCCATAATGGTTTGAGCACTGACTGAACTCTAAAAACTCGTCATACAAGCCGAAGACATATTAAAAATCAATTTTCGCACAGATTAGGTATTATGCTGAATTTACATATGAATTCAGGAAATCTGTGGGCATGAAACTAAAAAATATCAA
>JBGCDR010000196.1:0-19700 GCA_045105515.1 Oligoflexales bacterium | reverse complement strand
ATACCTTTGCTCATAAGTGAGATTGGCAGACATAAATACCCCTTTCTTGCAAGCAGATTAGCCTCATAGACTAAACTAAATCCGCCTTCCGAAGCGATGGAATTTTTTCTTCTGCACTTAATCTAGCAATCCGCCCTCTTTAATTACTTGAGCATTCTTACTTAATTTAGGTTTAGGATAGTACGGATACCAAGAATTATAGTCGTCGGGTTGCCAAGCCTTCATTAAGCCCCCTCATTAAGCTGGTACCATCTTGTAAGCTCTGGGAGCAGCTCTTGTCTGACTGCTGGGAAAAGATGATGCATGCGATGATATCCAATATTACGAGGAAAAAATAGGAATCGATAAATAAACTTGCTTCCATGATCACGGGTATTTTTCATCAGTATCTGTGGACTCCTATTAGGTATTGCCTCGTGATAATGTTCTACAATAACCCGGTGCCCATTTGTAAATGCAGTAATAAGAACGGGAATTATATATCCGTAAAAAATCTCGATCGGGAAAATGAAAGCCACAATGCCAAGCAGCATCTGAAATGCAAGCTGGCCAAATTCACGATTTATACAATGAGTGATATTTATACTTTTTCTCAAATCATTCTTACTTTTATCCTGCAAGAAGACATGACCATAGAAATTACGTAAACCATGATGATAGAAAGACAATACCCCAAAAATAGGTCGAATCATCCAAAAAGGAACCAAAAGGAAAGACCTTAGATACATTAATACCCGAAGATAAATTTTTTTTTCAATTCCCTCTTTAAAATAAGGGTCGGTTTTTTGACTCGTATCTAGATGGTGGCGCAGATGATGATACCGCATAGCCTCAATAGTGCTCGCAATGGGATAACCTGCTAAAAATTCAACAATACAGGATTGAAACTTGCGACTGCGGCGCAAATGACATGCTTCATGAAGGATCACTCCAAGAGCATGAAACCTTCCACTGATGACAAGAGCAAGTATAGGATATAAATAATTTGGGCTGTATTTAATTCCAAACCAGCAAACACCTATCATGAGCCACTCTTCTAAGCAATGCCTGCATAGTGTCGACCAAGAAGCGGCTTGCATAAGCTCTTTGGGAGGACATTTTAATTTGCGGCCTGCTTGTTCTAAAGCTTTGTCCAGGCTAGGCCCGTCCACGTGTAGGAAATCTTGATATGCTTGCATTTGTTTGTTTTCCTGGGTTATTCAATTTAAACCAATGCCTACAATGTTTAATGCCAGTATAAAATAAGTCATACCAACGAATATGCGCTATGCATGCCAGCTCTTCACCTAAACTAGCTTTAGGATTTTTTGCTGTAAAAAAATTAATTTCGGGGTTGAGGCAATCAGCTTCACTTGCCTGAGCTATGCCTTGCTTGAGCTGCCCTTTGGACGAGTCAAATGCTATGATCGACTGATTTTTTTGAAAAAATATTCCATAGTGATCTTTATAAAAACAATTTTTTATCTCTTCTAATTGATAAGGGGTCGATTCGTAAAAATTAGGATATGATCTTGGAAAATTTTTACGCATCAGCAAATATGTTTTGTATCCTTTACTCATTAGCATCCAATAAACCGGTCTAAAAGGTGATTTTATGATTGCCTTAAAGAGCAGTTGATAAAATGCTTTTTGCAGAATTTTCTGTCCCCAGTATTTTCGCTCTACTACAGTATCTCCAGAAAAAATCACAGTTCCTTTATATTTAGGACTCTGGCCTAAATGAGCTGTACTAAAACCAATCAGCTTCAAATGGTCGAAAAGAAAAATGACATGGGTTTTATTTTGTAAGTCTCTGACAAACTTATCAAAGCTAATACAATCATAATATTTCTGAAATATATAAAACATATCCTTGTGATCTTTTTGAGACACGTCCTGTTTTTTTTTAATTTTTGTACGCAAACTCATGGCTTTTTCCTTGATAGGTTGAGTAAGTGGCCTAAGGCTAGATTAGTGTTTTTTAAATTTGTGTGAGAGGGTAAACTGGGTAATTGATTCCATGAAATAGAGGGGAATTTATGATGCTCACGATGGAAGTTTATGTGATAAGGCCAAATAGTCAGACGCCCTAAAAACCCAGGAAACCAAGAATATGTTGTGTGGTTTTGCTCATCCTTGATGCCATGTTCTAGAAAACTCCTGATTTTTTGCAAACATTGCGTAAGAGTATATAAGGGTAGGTATAGTAAAACGAATATGGTTTTTGCCTGTTCAACACAAGTAATACCTAGTAATATAAGAAACCAAATAAAACATGCAAGTAAAAACCAAAGATCAAAGCCCTTGAATCTCTTTAAGGTGGGTGGATTTCTAATAAGGGCAAACAGCGACATTACAAAACTAATTCCAAACAAATCATAAAATACTTGCTGGAAAAATCTGACGGCTGATAGGGGTTTATATTTCCAAGGTTGTCCAGCATATAGGAACCGCAACTCTGGATCATCTGCTTTACCCAATTGCTGATGATGGGAAAGATGTAAAGGTCTATAAACTTGTATAGGGGCAAGAAAGGGTATTCCTACACTCAGATTGACTAGAAAATCGTTGGTTCGCAAATCCTTCACCCAAAGGCCATGAACTCCATCATGATAGAGAATAAACAAGGCATGCTGTCTGCTAGCAATGATACAAAAGGAGATCACATATGAAGGCCATGAAGGAAATTGTAGAGACAATACAAGTGAGAGAATAATAAGCATCCATTCGCACCCGGCTGCTAAAAGCGTTTTAGTTGCTAATTTTTTCCTAAAATGTTGTTTTTTATCATCGTCTAGTGAAATTGCTGTTAAACCAACCAAACTACCTAAAATTAGCCCTCCAATTACATCAACTATACTGTATTGTTTGGTAGCAAGGGTACAAATACACATCAGTATTGTCCACGCACCAAACAAGAAAGATTGCTTAGGTGCATTTTTAAACAATAGCAAGCTTAAACAGATTGGTAGGCCAACATGCCCACTGGGAAAAGCAGCAAAAGGAGTATCTATTTGTGCCAAAAGATTCCCTAGATAAGATGAGGTTTTAGGAAGCTCAAAACTAAAATGTGAGGGTACTACAATGCAGATAAAAAGATGAATCCACACAAACCCACAGGTATTTAAGAAAACTTTCGAAAAGTATTTTTCCTTGTGACTCAGAAAAATAAAGGTAGGCACGATAGCAAAATAGCTAAGATATGGAGTCACAAATGCCGGCATATATGGTATCATTGCGTCAAGAGTGTTAGAAAAAATTCTAAATTTACTGGTCCACGGATGATGGCTGGCCCAATAGTAGAGGATTGAACTACTACAAAAATAAACTAAAAAAGCTTGCCATGGATTTTCGCTGATCCACCTCTCGGTGGTGGGTAAAGATTTAGACCATTGCAATTTCAAGAGCAGAAACCCTTCCTACATTAAATACCGGTGACTTATGACTGTGAAAGCCCATATAACAAAGCCGCATTGGTATTTTGTTTTGAATAAAATACAAACTTGAAGGTGCTAGAGAGCGTTTAGTAAAATCTGCAAAAGATACTGTGTGAATCCCTTCATATAGGCTGTTTTTCCAAACATGATCTATGAGAAGAGTCATAATATAGCGAGATTGATTTTCCTTAAGACTATTACAGATATTAAGGTGTGTTAGATAAATTGACTTAAAGAAATCACCTTCTTTTGGGATATTCATACTCGGAAAAATCTTTTGAATCTTTCTTAGTATTCCTAAAGATTTTGGAATTTTCTTCACCAATATACTCTTAGCCGGATAAGGGCTCCAAGGAAGTGTTACCCCAACAATTTTGTCTAGATACCTTAAAACAATGAAGCGATCAATAGTACATGATGGCCAATGAATTTGACGATGCTTCCACTCATCTCTTGCCGAAAAACCAAATTGCTGCTGACTTTGACAACGGTCCATAAAGTCAAGTATTTCTTCTCCTGTCTTTATGGACCCAAACTCTACTTTATACCCAGACTTGTATTTAACTCGTTTTAGCGGTGAAACAATATTAACCATGTGATATGGGTCTGTATTGAAAAAGCAAACTTTCCCCGGATTTTTC
Source organism: Oligoflexales bacterium (assembly GCA_045105515.1). GTDB lineage: Bacteria > Bdellovibrionota_B > Oligoflexia > Oligoflexales > Bog-1112 > JABSRF01. Next base: position 15,643 of record JBGCDR010000196.1, on the reverse strand, counting down.
TTTCCATAAATGGCTCTTTTTGCGCGCTTATTGGCATCTACAAAAACACTTTGGAAGCTTGCAATGCCAATGAGTTCATTTATCTTGTCTTTTTGCTCCATCAATGCCGCAGCCAATCGATACCAATCAACAGATTTTGAATATCCAGGTTCAACTAAAAGATCGCTAAATGAGCCAAGCTTTACCTTTTTTTGATCCATATAAGCAGAACGAACTAAAAGACTAAAAATACCTCGAATTTTGCCTTCAATGCGCGCAACAAAGGTAAAAACTTTTCCTTGAAAACGACTGAAGGTGAAAAAGCAAGGATCACGCAAATATTGGAAAGATAATCCTTCTCCAGCTATACTCAAAGGACGACAAAATTCTAAAATCTCTGAGTTATCTTGTTCTTCAGCAAGGCTATACTGAGGCCATTTCTTAAGGAATGCTTCTAGATCCATATTGACACTATATTTTCGGAGGAAGTGGGGACAGTGTCAGGATCATTAATTCCTTGAATCCTCAGTTTTTCAATTTCTCGGTGAATCTGATCAGCCTGACCACCTGTAAATTTAGGTCTACTTAAATCATCAATATTTTTTCCCTGCAGCTTCATAATTTCAACATCTTGATTAATAACCTGTCTGGTATACCAATTTAGAAAAGGTTTAAAAACTGCATCGATCCCTGGAAATAATCGATAAGATATTTGCGTGAATACCTTACTTTGCAATGTTGACTCTGGGGTACATTGACTAATGATAGAAAAACCTCTATGAGCCCCAAAAAGATAGTCAACTTTTGTAATATTTGGCATAAAAAAATGGTCAGTGTGAACTGAATCAGCTCCCGTAGGATTCAGTAACTTATCGATGAAACCAATTTTATCCTTGTCTTGCTTATAGTCTACCCACACTTCACCATTCGTAGCACGAACAGTCATATCGCATTTTTGATTACTGACATTTCTAAACCAACCTTTATGCACAAAACCAGTGTGAGGAACATCCATGAAGTTTTCTGCTAAATGAGTTACTTCATTTTCAAAATTGGTTTCCATAATATATGAATGCCATCCTTTTTTTTCTGGGAATTTCCAGGGCTTCTTATAGGGTTTTTCATCATCACCCATCCATATCCAGATTAATCCATCCTGCTCGATAACAGGAAAGTGCTTTATTTTCTTACGGAAGCGTGTGCAAGAATTCTTCTCTGAAGGAATTTTAGTTAATTCACCCCGGTCATTAAAGCACCACCCATGATAAGGGCACTCGATTTGCCCAGAACTTATTCTTCCGGCAGAAAGAGGGGAATGTCTATGCAAACAACGATCCAGCAAACAAGAAGCTACATTATTTTGGTTGCGAAAAATCACTAGATTTTGATCGTATATCTTACTCTTAAGCGGTTTGTTTTTTTTAAGACGAAAGGACTGACAAGCAATATACCAGTTCTCTTGCAGCCGCTGATCACGCTCCCTTAGGTTCACATTAACTCCTAAACTTACTGAGCAAGAGCAAGATCTTCTATCTTGATCTGTCCCCGAGGTTTGGTGAATAATCCGTGGTAATAGCCTAGAGCATCTTGGCTGCCTATAACTTCAAGGGATCCTAGCTGCCCCATATCTTGAGCCAAAGCATAATGATGACTCTGCCTGAGAAAATTTTCTGTCTCACTGCGAATACTATTATTGGTAGCTAGATCAATCTCTCTTTTTATAAGCAAAATGTAATGAGGGTTCTTGCGATTAACACCAATAAGGGATAAGGCAGGAATCCCATTCCCTCGAAGTATATTCAGATATTTCCCAACGTGGGAATAATCGAGTTTTTCCCCCACCATATCAATTCCCCCTAGTCGCCCCATAAACTCTAACTTTGGAAGAGCTCCTAAAAAGCCCCGGCAGACCATTTTGTCAAATAGTTGGTAACGTAAGAGCCCACTACCTGTAGTAAGGATAGGCTGAACTTCTACACCAGTTTCTAGTTGCCAAGAAGGAATTATTTCACCGGTACTGATAAGCTTAAATTCATAGAAATGACTTGTAGCAGCAAGAACATTGCACCCATTGATTGGAATTGAAACCACACCTTCTGTAGCCCAAAGACCCTTGCCCTGAAAGTTTGCAGGTGCAAGAAGCCTTTTTAACTTTTCTGCCCATATACGAGAACTTCCTGTGTCCCATGCACTTACAAGGGATAACTTCGGCCACAATGCGCGAAATAATTCCTGAGGAGCTTCACCACTATTCCAAGTTCTCAAAATGGAAGCGTTTCGAGGAGACCGAGGTGCAGGTACAGGATAATTCCAAGAACCCCCTCCTAGAATATCTGCTATGGTTTCTTTATGGGCAATGATGTCTTGAAGAAGCTCTAAGCCAAGGGTTGGGCTCCAAAAGGAGACTACTGATAAACTCTGACAAGCACAAAGATAGATTGCGCTTGCAAAACGGGTATCTCTGCAGCTTGGAAGCTGACCAACTTCAGAAGGCACTGCCATGATTTGTTTATAAAGAAAACGCGATAGTTTCGATAACACTTGGGAATCGTCAGTGGTTTCACCATTTATTCGTAGCGAATCTGGTAGCCAAGATAAGGACCAATAATGGCTGCCTTGACAAGTTTTTGGATACAAAATTGCAATATTAGCTAACCAACTAGATAAGGCACTCTGCAATTCTTGGTTGAATAATTTAGTGTAGGGAATCCATTTGATTAGATCACTAGATCCACTCGTTGGCACATATCTTTGTACTTTAGGACTGAAAACTTCTTGTCTTAAATTTCTTTGCTTTTCAATAAGCTCCTTCCAATCAGAATAGCTTGTTTCAGGGCAAGTGTTTTTAAAAGTCTCATAACTATAGCATTGGGAAAGATGTCTTTTACCCCAAGGTGTTTGTTTAAATTGCTTCAGTTGTCTATTTAAGATCCAAGTCTGAACCTTTTCCAGATGCTTAGTTCCTACTAACTTGTTGAGTTTAGGGATCTTACTGAAATGACTAGTACGATGAATAAGTTTTTGGCTAACTTCATGAGCATATTTTTTAAGCTGTTTTTGTTGAATCATTAGCTTATAATGCCTAATTTATAGTCCCGCTTCTGATTAATTGGTCTAATGGTGGAAAAAACCAGAACATAGCTAAAATCGTTTAGCATACGTATTTATAACAGTCAACAATAGGGATATCATACCAGCTCTGAAAGGGTGCTAGACCATCTCCTAAACTCCAGCATTTTTCTCTGGGAATCACAGGAAATATAAAATCTGTGATTTGGGTTCTAAATTCTGAGCGTTTCTGAAACATTTGTAAGTAGGATGAAGTTAATTATAACAAAACTGCACCGGAAACTAAAAAGCATGTATGGTTCAATTTAAAAAAGATTAGTATAAATAAAGTAAGCAAGCTTATTAAGTACGCTGATGATGATATCACCAATCGAAGCCTTAGGGAGATCTTAGTGGACCTTCTTGATTATTTAATTTTTGGGACCTATCTTAGTCTGTTGATGCTGCTTGGTATTTTATCGAGAAAAAGCGCTAGTGTTGATTTAAAGTCTTATTTTCTAGCTGATCATAAACTTAGTTGGCTCTATTTAGCTATGTCTGGTTCTGTTTCCAACTTTGACATTGCTGGCACCATGTTTATAACTTCCCTCTTGTTTCTAATGGGCATGAAATCCATGTGGGTCCATATGATGTGGGGTGTATTTATGGGCGCTTTTTTTATGGCATTTATGGCATTTATGGCATTTATGGCATTTATGGGTCGTTGGGTAAGATCTTCAGAGGTGCTAACCCCTGCTGAATGGATGCGTATTCGCTTTGGAAATGGTAAAGGAGGAAAGCTTGCTCAACTCACCTATGCTATCATGGCTGTAATTACACTAACAGCAAGCATTGGCTACGCTTTTCAAGGCATAGGAAAATTTGCTAGTGTCTATTTACCTTTTTCTCCAACAACATGTGCCTTTACCATTATGGGATTTACTACTATTTATGCATTATTAGGGGGGCTTAAGGCAGTTGTCTGTAGCGATGTCATCCAAACAATTATCCTAAGTATTTCATCTCTTATTATTGCAGGGATAGCATGGTATTCTCTAGAACCTGCACATACATACCTCGATGATTCCTGGGCTTCATTGATACCTCCATCTACCACTACCATTCCAGGCTATGAAACGTTTGGACTCCTGACAGTGGCTTGGTGTATTAAAGGATTCTTATTAAACTTAGGTGGACCGGGGCAAATGTATGACTTCCAAAGATTTTTAGCAGCAAAAAACCCTGCTGACGCTGCTAAAACAGGTGCAGCTTGGAGTTTGTTTTTAGTTGTACGCTGGCCTATGTGTATGGGTATTACTTTATTAGCCCTACAAGGCTTAGAAAATGGAGTTCAAGACCCGGAAAAAGTCATGCCCCTTGTTTTTCGTGAGTATCTTCCTTCTGGAATAAGAGGTTTTGTCCTAACAGGATTTTTTGCTGCTTTCATGTCAACATTTAGCTCAGTTTTAAATAGTAGCGCATCTTTCCTAGTAAAAGATATTTGGCACGAGCATTTTGCTCCCAATGCATCAAATCAAGAACTGATCAGAGCAAGCTATTTTGCGAATATACTTCTAGTTTTAGTCGGTATTTTTTGCGGATCTACAGCAATCTATCACTCAAATCTGGAGCTGGATAATGATGGCATTAGGATCAGGAGTGATCGTTCCAAATGTATTACGTTGGTATTGGTGGCGAATGAATGGTTGGGGATATAGTGCTGGCCTTGTAGTCGGAATGCTAACTGCTTTTTTCAGTCTATATGTACCCCAACTACAAGCAATTGATTCATTCCTTATTTGCACTATTAGCTCAAGTTTAGCTTCTGTGTTTGTGAGTTATTTATCTCCCCCCGTACCCAAGGAAATCTTGATCAAGTTCTATCAATCAGTACGTCCTTTTGGATTTTGGAAGGAAGTTCGGTTAAAGGTTTCACAACAAACAACTCAGCCCAGTGAAACCTTAGCTTTAAGCGCAATCAATGTTTGTTTAGCTATAGTTGTCATTGCAGGTTTGTATTTGGGACCGATGTATTTTGTAGCCCAATGGTATCAAGCAGCCATCATATTTGTTTGTTTTTCAGGATGTGCTGCTATCGGACTCTACTTCACCTGGTACCGCAAAATTGTTCAAAGATGGGAGCTTTATTTAGATGGAACTCAGCAGCCAACAACATCGAAACTATACACAGAACGGGTTTCTGATTTTACCTAAGTTTTTTACTGAGCAAGAACTTGTTCCACTAAAAGCATGGATATCTCGTTTAGTAAATGAACTTGCCACATACCTACTTGCGGAAGGGAAAATCAAAAGTACCTATGCGGATAAGCCCTTATCGACTAGACTAATATGGATTGAAAAAGAGTACCCATTGGCATCCGTATGCATTCATAGTTTAGGAGAATTTAGCCATGAACTTCACGAGTTTAGTCTTCAAAAACCCATGATCTCTCTCATTGAAACATTGCTGGGTAAGTCTCCTGGCTTGCATCCAGTCTGGAATCTCAGAGCAAAGACACCACAAAACCCACTTGCTACGGTTCCATGGCATCAAGATACAGCATATCTACAGACTGGAAGCGAAAGTATTTCTCAAATCACAACTTGGGTTCCCCTATTTGATGTAACTTTAGAACAGGGACCTTTGGTCTTCATAAAAGGTGGGCATTCCCAAGCAAAGGTTTATCCGCATCAACTTGAAAGTGGTTCAGGTCATCCTGATTCCTGGTACTTAAAAATTGCAGAGGATAATTTACCAAAAGGCGAACATATTTTCTGTCCGGTTCCCGCTGGAAGCTTAGTTCTTTTTAATCAGCTTATTCCTCACTGTTGTTTAGAAAATTTCTCAAAGCTAATACGTTGGACCATTGACTTAAGATGGCAGGATCCTAGTCTTTCCAATGGAATGGGTGCAGGCAAAGAGTGTTTACCTATAAAAAGCTCCATGGAACAATGGGATAAGTGGGGAAAGCAAAAGCGAGCAGGGCAAAATCTAGATACTTATAATACTACCATTAGTGGGCCATGGCTAGATCGTTGGAAAGTTTAATCTTTTAGATGAAACGGTTCTGATAACGCTTATTTATATTATCACAAAGGGACCACTCCAAAATTTGGCAAGCATAATCGGATGCCATTTAAAACATCACATGATGCCCATCAGGGTCTATATTTTTAGTCCTTGATGCTAAAGGTAGTGCTGAATCAAATGCCCAAGTGTAAGCCTGCTCATCTATTGATTTAGGGGATATTGATCCTGAATGCTGCATCCACTCTGCCAACTGGATAATATGCACTTCTATACCTCCTGCACTCAGGTAATAGCCTCTAGTTCGAAATGGGGGGCGAAATTTGCTCTTCAAACCCAAAGATTGCTTATAAAACATGTAAGACAGATCACAATCATCGGATATTCTGGTTACATGATGTAAGCGGAGAAAATTTCTAGAGCTTATAACAAGATATTGGGGCTCAAATTCCTCAATTACCTCAACCAAGTTCCCGCTAGGGTCACGGAAAAATAATTGAGTACGATCTAATTCTTCAAGATAATTGAGCCCGTAAGCAACATTGTTTCTTGACAATTTTTTCTCAACATCTTCTAAATGTCTGCATGTCAAAGCAAAATGATTGTCATAGGGACCACAAAAAGAATGGTTTACAAGATCCTTTTGCTCAAATAAACGCAGTTTGGCATTACCTAGATGAAAAATATAACTATGATCGGTAATTTCTAAGGGAAAACCTAGCATTTCCTTGTAAAATATTATCGCTTTTTCCATATCAATTACAGGTAAATATAATTCCTCAATCACTCTGCTTCCCTTTGAAGATGGTAGTGAGTAACTTAAACAAGGGTTAATACCAAAAATAATACCACCAACAATTTTTATAAGCTGCCTTCTGCTGGCCATAGTTTTTCCCATATAAATATTTATAATTTATAAATACAACTATAACAACTTGATTAATATATAGCACCTAAAATTGTATATAATCGCTAAATATTCTATATTTCAGCTGGTTATTAAGATTCATGCCTGGTGAATCCCAGAAGCGAATTTTCTAGGGTTTGTTTATTGAAATAAGCAACCTCATCAAATTCCTCTTGTTTACATAGCCTCTACCCGTCCCAATAGAATAACTTTTTAATGATCTAATACGACCACTAAAGGAAATATCATTGCGGGATTTTAATTAAAAAAATCTTGTTTTGAACCGCTATTTGCCAAGGAATAAAATCAATTTTTGCTACATAACCGCATCTTTCAAACGCTTCTTTGACAATTTCAAAAACCCAAGCTTTTTTAAGTAATTCTTCATGAAAAAGGCAGGTAATTTTCTGTAACAAGGTAGACTGATTTTTTTCAGCATATCCTATTGTGTTGATACAAAACAATATCAAGAAGATAATAAAATGCCATATACCACTCAATTGAAACTCCTAAGTCTGAGAAAATATTGGGGATAATGACAGTTAATATAATACAGCTTTTCCTGGCCCTCTTTTCACTGCTAAGTTCCAGGAATCTATTAGTTTTGTACCATGCATCCGTTAGGAGGATTTAAGGAGAATGGCTGGTGATCCATCAATCTTTTGGATTTTTCCGACTAGGTTTTGTACTTATGCGCATTTCGATACGAGCTCGAAAAACCAAGTCGCCTTTTGTATCTTTGATTTCGACTGGCACAAAAGCACTACCTTCTTGTGACCAATTAATACTCTCCCCATTAGCTATTGCTCGCAAATCTGATTTAGCCTTTTTCAAATACTCGACGCTCATTCCAGATGGAATCCATCGTTTTGAAGATGGAATCGAAACTTCAGTCATCAATCCTCCGACTAGCTCAGCCATATTACACATAGCGATCGCATGAACAGAGCCCATGTGATTTTGAACCTTTTTTGTATTTCTGATAGTTGCGCTAGCAAAGGAAGGGCGAAGATCTTGTACAGTAGGTGCAATCGAGCCAAAATAGGGGGCCTTTCGACAAAGTATCGTTGTGAACACTTTATTGCCATAAGGAAAGAGACTTAGCTTATTAAAAATATCTATCGTTTTCACTAATCGACCTCCCATGTTTTATTTAGCAAAGGTACTTTTAATCTTGTTCAAAAATCGGGTAACAGTCTCAATTTCGTTCTTACTAAAATCTTCAACAATCAGTTCATTCATCTGAGAAATTAATTGTGGGGCTGCAGGTAAGATTTTCTTCGCTTTTTCGGTCAAAAAAATTTGTGATGTTCTCTTATCATTAGGCCTTATTTGTTTACTTATCAAATCGTTTTTTTCCATTCTCTTAAGAAGGCCAACCACCGCAGTATGTTGTAGCGCCAATACACCAGTGATATCTTTCTGACTGCATCCTGGTTTCTTAGCAATATAAAGAAGAGTCGCGACCTGTGTAACGGAAATCCCCAAGGAACGCTCGCATTTACTGTTTATAAAACTATGCAGTGTATGTTGTGCAGTATTCATTAAGAAGAATAGTCTCTTATCCACTTTGGCCACCTAACTATGTCATATATGACATAGTTTTAGATTAAACCAATAGTTTGAAATGTCAAATAAATATTTATTTGATAAGGTCTAAATAGACAGACTAACCAGAACGCTTCCTGCTCCAATCAACTGCTTCACTTTGGTCATTTTTTGATTCAGTTTGCTTACAGATCCGATTTACATCATTGAAGCTCAATCGCCCCGAAGGTTTTGGAACCCCTAACGAGTTTGCATGCTTTCGCTACTTTATTGCATCATAATTGAAGAAAGTCAGAGATAGTTTTTAAACAACCTTTTTCTTTAATTTCATGGTAATATCTAATGAAATTTTTAACAAATTGTTCATCGCTGGCTAAGCATCCAAATAAATCCTGGATCTTTAAAAAATTTTCTGGATTAGCTACAGCTTTATTTGATGCGGTCAATATCTCTTCTTTTCTATTGTCAATAATATTTATATCATTTCCCTGCTCGTCTTTTCCTAGTGCATAAATAGCCCATGAAGCAAGAATCATAGCAGAAGCATTCAACTCTTTGCTATGACCTATCTGTTCTACCATAGTGGGAATGTTGAATACAGGAATTCTGTCGCTAGTGTTTTCACAATTTCTACTTAGAGTATCTTTTATATTAGGATTTGAAAACCTCTCTAAAATAGAATTCTGGTATTCCTCAATATTAACGCCTGGAACCGGATCGAGGGTTTTGACTACTTCATTCTTCATATAGTATCGAACAAATTTATTTATTACTGGATCAAGTGCAGCTTCATGAACATATCTATAACCTATCAAAAATCCAAAATAACTCAGTGCTTGATGACTAGCATTCAATAATCTTAACTTCATTTTTTCATAAGGTGAAACATCATCAACAAATTGTGCGCCCGCTAATTCCCATTGAGGACGACCTTCTATAAAATTATCTTCAATTATCCACTGCGAAAATGGTTCACTTGTTACTGGCCATAAGTCATCTATATCTGTCAAGGATCTGAGCGTCTTTTTATCTTCTTCTGTCGTTTTAGGGGTGATGCGATCTACCATAGAGTTTGGGAAGCTACAATTTTCTTCCACCCATTTCATCAAATCTCTATCGGAATGTTCTAAAAATGTTAGAAACATTTTTTTTGTCATATCCCCATTGTGTTGGATATTATCACAACTCAAAAAGGTCACACCTTTTCCAATTGTATTTTTTCTTTGTCTTATTCCCTTTGCCAAGTGCCCAAATATGGTTTTCGGATCATCAAAGTTTTGTATATCTTGTTTTATTAAATCATCATCTAGGTTAAAATCCCCTGTCCTTTGATTGATATTATAACCCCCTTCAGTAATTGTAAGAGAGATAATCTTAATATCTTCATTCAAAAATTGCCTAGAAATCTGATCAATTTTGTCATCACTATCGTATTTATAAATATATTCGTGAATAGAACTAATGACTCTTATTTTAGGTTTACCATTAGAAGGCCTTGTCATCAGCGTATAAAGACAATCTTGCTCCTTCATAACTTGATTCATTAATTTACCACTAGGCATGACTTCAATACCGACGATGCCCCAATTATAATCTTTGCTTTTTAGCATCGCATCTTCAGTATAAACAGCTTCATGAGCCCTATGAAATCCACCAACACCAAAGTGTATAATTCCACTTGTAAGTATATGACTAGGTAGAAAATCATTGCTTGACATAAAATTTTTTAATGTCTCCCTATTTAAGTTCATTTTTTCTCCCATAGTAAAAAATTTGAAATACTAAAACAATAGCAAAAACAGCGCCTAATCCATTAGGGATAACAATAAACCAGTCTGGTTTATAAATTCCATAGGTAACCCAAGATACAAAGGTAAAAGAAAGTATAATGAACAAGAAAAGGGATAAGCCAGAGGTATTTTTATTATCAATATTTTTTTTATTTGTGCAGGAAGTCCTAGCGTTGTATAAATTATAGTAATAATACAAGCCATCCATCCTAATAATTCCGTTATGCTAGCTGGGTTCATAATTACCTCTGCAAATATCCATTAATATTATAATAACCTTGTTATAGGTGGCCACTGATAAAGGTTAAATACTTAAAAATATATATTTTATTATGTATAAAAAAAGATAAATAAATTTACTTTACTTGTAAAGTAACAAGTCACTTTTTATTATTTGCAGGAATTAACTAGTATAATACTCAACTCTCGAATATTTAAATTATGGCATAATTAAATATTTTAACAAACCCCAAGTGATTTGTTCAAGCGCAAGAGGAAGGTGGAAGCCGAGTGGTCTCAAACAAGAAATAGTTAAATCAGAAAAACCATTATTCACGAAGTCTAATTTAAGTCGTTATTTTTGGATTTATGCCTTGCCCAAAAATGTTCGAGTTTAGGTAGATTTACTAGAATGATTAAATAAGAAGTAAGTTATAAATCTAATTCGCTAAATGTACATTCAAGATCTTTCAAGTTTTCTTGCAGAGATTTTTCTTCAAGGTAGGATGGAGTGCTATGTTTTCTACCATATGTCTCCATTTTATCTTGAGCTCTAGCATAACCTCGACTAGCAGCGTGTGTGAAAAGTTTAATCGCCATTTCTGTATCTTGCTCAACGCTTTTGCCATTTTCGTACATCAAACCAAGAGCATAATAAGCTCTGGCGAATCCTTGCTTGATAGCAAGTACGAAAAGATGGACAGCAGTTTCATAGTCTTGCTCAACACCAACTCCATTTTCATACATCGTACCGAGTGCATGCTGAGCTTTAGCATACCCTCTCTTGGCAACTGGAGTTAAAAGTCGAACGGCTTTTACAGAGTTTTGCTCAACACCTTGACCGTGCTGGTACTTAAATCCAAGAGAATATTGTGCTTTCATGTGTCCTTGCTTTGTAGCAAGTGCTAAAAGATGGGCAGCAGTCTCATAGTTTTTCTTAACACCTTGACCATATTCGAACATAAATCCGAGTGAATATTGAGCATCAGCTAGACCTTTCTTGGCAGCCGATGAAAAATAACCTGCAGCTTCTTTGAATGATCTCTTGTTAAATTTTTCTACTCCAATTTGATATTCTAATACCCCTTGGTGAACTTGTCGCTTCGTGCGAAATTCCTTTATATTTGCCTTTTTATTTTTCGATGCTTGGTTCTTTACAGTTGTGGCCGTGCAAATATTACCAATCAACATTTCGATCATAAATATGGAAATAAAAAATTTTGTCATTGTATCACCAGTGTACTAATTTGTTCTAGTTTAACTTAAATGAGTTAAGCATTTGATAAAAAGTCTCATAAATTGATTTTATGAGGAAAATCAAAAACGCTATACAATAGTACTAGTGATAGATCAAGATAAAAAACAAAAGGAGTGCTGGCAAGTGTAATGGTTGCTTGGAAACTGATTCTACTCTAAAATCGGGTAAAACTCTTAGGAAGATGTTTCTTTACGTTACTCCCATCGAGGATTTTCTCTTGTAAGAGTTATTATTTACTTGCATATGTAGCTATTTTAGAAAGAACGCCTTCAATTTTTGACAAAATCATTGTTTCTTTTTTAATCTGGTATTTTTTCTTAAAAAGACTAACATCGGGATAGTTAATAGCCGAACCCTTTTCGCTTTTATATATTTGGATTTTTAAAGGGAGGTCAAAACCGACTTCTGGGCTTTCTAACATGAGCTTAGTACCAGCTTTTGCTTTCCCAAAAATAATTACTATATTTGGGGGTAAATTAAGTCCCGCCTTTTTAGCATTAGCTTGATGATCAATTTTTGCAAACACAGTAAAACCTAGAGAATTGATTTTTTCTTCGACTTTTTTGTAGGCATTTTCAACTGTAAGTTTACTCTTTAAGGACTTAAATCCTACATTGGCTGATGCAATATTACTTAGTCCAAAGCTAAACACTAAGAATAGAATTTTCTTTGTCATTTTTTCTCCAAAGCTAATGTTTTTGAATTGAGTGTATCATTTTAAATCCAAAAATGAGCAAAATAAAGACAGGATAGTTTGAAACTGTCTTTATCCTCTCTATTTTTCACTTCTATTGCAAGATTTTTGCTAATTCAACCAAAAAAAAATCTTGCCCCAATATCTTAGTATAAAATTTCGTATTGAAAAAATGTATTGATTCGAAATATAAAAGAAAATATTTAATCTAATTAATGAGGTTGAAAATGTCTAAGCAAAATTCGTGGACTCTAAATCACCTTTTTTCTGTATTTCTCCTTGTTCTATGTGGGATCTCCCCCCTGACTTATGGAGAGCAGCTTGTTGAATCTGAAGCATCGGAACTACAGCAACAGCGCTTAAAAAATGCACGTTTTGCCCTAATGGTTCCAAATGGCGACTGGCGAAGCGCTTTATCAATTTATACTGAAGACATGGAATATAGGTAACAGGTTGATATAGGGGAAGGTTGTCGGTTTAATTGCTACATGATTATCTACTTATAAAATTAAGGAGGTATCATGGATCTGGAAAGCTTGGCTCGGCGCATTAGTCGGATTAAGGAAAAAAGTAAAAGTGGTAAGTATATATATCCTGCGAATATCAAAGCACAGGCCCTCAAATATATAAGTCAAAACCAAGATAAAAAAATTGGCGAGCTGTCCGAGAACTTAGGAATTTCAACCCAGTGTTTATCCAAGTGACTTAAGTCTAGCAACATAAAAATTAATCAGCAAAAAATCAAAAAGCCTAACCCAATTAAAAAAATAGAAGATACTCAAGAACCACAATCTCAGTTTATTCATGTAAACTATGAAGATAATAACCTACCTAAAAACAACCCCGATTTTGACTTAATCGAGGTCCAGCTCATCAAATTTATTGGCAAACAATCGCAGGTTGAGTCGATCCGTAAGAACATATTTCCGAGTATTTCATTATGATTGTGGCACCAAAAAATGGTCAAAATATTCCTCTACAACAATCTAGTGGATGAAAGGTGGGGAGCTGATAGGCTTGCCCATATAGTAAAGAAAGAAATGGATTTTGAGCCAAGGTCTGGTGGTGTCTTTATCTTTTTTAACAAGGCTAAGACTAGAGCAAAAATCTATTTTTATGACGGAACTGGTACATGCTTACTGACTAAAAGATTAGAGAAAGGATTTTTCCATATGCCCAAGTCAAAGAGTAAATCGATAACCATAGATGCAAGTAAGCTTGCCTTGCTCTTGGATGGTTGCGTAATTGATGAGATCCGTAAACCCGTACCCTAGACACCTTCTCAGTACTCGGATAATCACTTGATTTATAGGTAATATTTCTTATTATGCATGAGCATGAAAGCTCCAAATCCCGCTTACATCTAATTTCCTCCAAAGGCGTATAGTTCGACTTCATTTCCAGGGTCTAACGGCAATTCTCTTGGTCTACAAAAATCTAGCAACGACAGGCTTAAAGCCAATACCACTAATAAAAATGTAAATAGTGCTGCGAATGTCTTATCCTTCATGTTTTTAACTCCTCTTTTTTATAAAAGTATTGGTAATATTTTTCAGCCTTAATAAATTTCATAATCAATCCCACTATTGTTAATTATCACCTACGAAATACAATTTAAGGTTTTTAAAATTGGGTACAACTAGCACAGAAAAACGAAAAAATATTTTTTCTTTTGACGGCTATACTAAACCCATCCCGGATCTAAATGTCAGGATTTATCTTAGATAGTTTTCAGAAATAACCCTTCCACACCACAAGCATTTGATTATATGAGAAAAATATATTCGATCTAAATTATTATAAATTTGCTACGATACGATATTTAGAGCAAACGCTTATGAGTTTAAGATATGAAGCTACTTAATATCATCCCAATGGTAGCCCTCGTATTCGGGTGCAAACCAATGGAAACTGAACCAAAGGTAGAGGAAGCTGAAGTAGCTCCTATTATAAAAGATGAAGGTGGCAAGATTGTTGCTGCTATTTCCCCCGATTCTACAAAACCACAAAAACTAACCGCAGGCGAATCTAGCAATCTAGGTCAGAGTAATGCTGTGTTCCTGCCTGGTGCTTTTGCTGCAGAGAGTGAAGTCAGCATGGAAGAGGGAGTTGACATTGTAGATGCGAAATCTAAACAAGACCTTGGATTAGAAGAGGACTATGTTCCTTACAGTAAGCCTGTGAATATAAGTTCTTCGACAGAAATAGAAGGATCGGTGCCTCTTAGTATTGCGCTAGAAATGAACGAAAACCTTTCACTATCAGCTGGTCTTGGCAAAATATTTATATCCATCTATATTCTCGAAACCAATAATGGACCAAAGATTGGTGTGGTGCCTACATCAGATATCTCTGTTAAAGAGCTAATTGCAAGCTTCGATTTTGTCACTGAGGGTAACTACACTAAGGCATCTTTCCAGTTAGCAGCTTTTGAGTTTTCTGGTGCTCTAAACAAAGAAATAGAGTCTACTAGAAATGTCCAACCTAAAGCAGATTTTCCGGATGAAGTGGTAGAAGATGAACCAATTGAAGATGGCTTGGTAGACGAACAAGTAAGCGATTCTCAGAAATGCCCGGAAAACCTTGAACCATCGAAATTTACATCTGACACTGAAATCTGTGGGGTTACCGGGACCTTAGATCTTAGCAATTTAAAGGCTGAGAATATTCTTGCAGGAAAGACAATTGCCGGGATCAGTGGCAGCCTCGGACAATGTAACTCAGATGGTCAAAAAAACTGTGTATCGAACACTTCTTTTCCTGCTGCTGACAGCAATACCCTAGCTTCGAAAATCGTATCTGGAGAAACAGTCGCAGGCATTCAGGGTATTACAAGTAATGTAGTTTACAGTGATTGCACAACGGCTAATCAAGAGGGCTGTGTAGCCACATCAACTTACAAAACTATGGATTTGTCTGCAAAGGATGCTGGTGGTGCATTGGATATCACAACAGCTTTGTTCTCAGCACGAATTAAAACAGCAAGCACCTTTGAATACTGGGACGATACTGGTACTAGATATACCGATGCAGCAGGGCTGATTCAAATAAGATTTTTTCCAATTTTTCATTAAATAGGTCAGAAAAATTCTAAGCCGCAGTACCAAAAGTGACTAGATAAAAAAAATATAGGAAGAAAAAACTTAAAAAAAATGGCTCACTTTTATTAAAA
>JBGCDR010000195.1:0-3973 GCA_045105515.1 Oligoflexales bacterium | reverse complement strand
GCATGGGCACCCCCAAGATCTTTTGATTTTCCGACAATTATAGCCTTTTTAGAGAAACTGGGGAAATTCGCTAAAGATTATAGTGCTCTAAGCCTTACATACAAAGGCGGCGGTGTGTTTCCAATCAGGCACTAAATAGTTGACCGATCATACCTTCTACGAAAACTAAGGGAGCAAATACAGCAACTGTTGTAAGGGTAGATGCAATAATGGCAGATGTCACTTTTTTAGTACCCAGATAATAGCTTGATATTGATCCTGCATCTTACTACGCATTTGATTAATATTTTCAAGGACAACGATGGCATTGTCCACCAACATTCCAATCCCAAGAGCTAGCCCTCCTAAGGACATTAGATTGAAGGTTACCTTAGTGAAGTACATCAATATCAAGGTTATAATTACAGACATAGGAATCGCTACTGAAACGATTAAGGTTGGTGTTAAAGATCCAAGAAATAAAAAAAGTATGACTGCAGCTAGTATTCCTCCATTTAGAACTGCGTTAACTACATTGTCGATGGATTCAGCAATAGCAGTACCTTGATTTAATAGAACTGTACTTTCCATAGGGTTATTTTGTTTAAAATCTGTAAATATTTTATCAAGCTCTTCGGTAATTTGTACTGTATTTCCGTTTGCACTTTTATAAACCTCAACAATTAATGTATTCCTACCGTTTAAACTTGTATTGATTTCTGGAGACTTTAAAATTGATTCTACAACAGCTATTTCTTTTAGTTGGATGAATTTATTTTTTGTAATTGGAATAAATAAATTCATGATATCTTCAACTGTTTCTAGTTGATTGATAACACGTATACCAAGCTTAGATTCGTTTATCACAATTTGACCAGCTGATAGTATTTTGTTTTTTTTGGCGATAATAGTGGATATTTTATCTATACTTAAATTGTAAGCAGATAAGAAAATTGGGTCGATTCTTAAATTTATTTGTTTGCTTGGTGTACCTAGAATACCTACAATTGCCACGTTGTCAACGTCATCAAATTTCTTTGTTAGCGTTCCTTTTAAATAATTTGCAAGTTGGATAAGGCTTGAAGGATTATCAGAAGTAGGAGCGATAGCAACCTTAAATACCGGTGATGAGTTTCCATGTGCTTGAGCTATTTTTGCTCTACCAACTCCCTTTTCAAAGAAAATACCGTTAACCCGATCCCTGAGTTCGCTTAATAACTTAAGCATATTGTCAGCGTTTTTGAACTTTAAGTTAATAATTGAGATTCCAGTTCTAGACTCTGATTGTAAGGAGTATAATCCAGGAACTGTACTCATGGCTTGTTCAATTGGATTCGTGACTTTTTCTTCTACTTCAAATGGTGTAGCGCCGCTGAATTTTGTAGTTATACTGACAAAGGGAACATTTAGAGCTGGAAGCAGTCTTAACTTTATTTTAGAAAGTGAAATAAAACCTAAAACAATTAATGCTAGGCTCATCATCATTACGGTTACAGGTCTTAATACGGCGAATTTACTCATTATTTATGACTCTTACATGAACCCCATCATTGAGTGACCTCTGCCCTTTTACTATCAATTTTTGATCTCCATAAAAATCACCTATGATTTCGGTAAAACGTCCATCATCTATTCCAAATGTTGGTTCAATTTTTTTTGCGATCATAATTCCATCTTTAATTTCTACTACAAATATTATTTTTTTGTCGTTTTTCTCAATAATGGCATGGTTTGGAATCGTTAATGAGTCATATGATGCTGCTAAAATCAAGTCGATTTTAACCACCATTCCGCTCAGCCATTCCTTCGGAGGATGAGCGATTTCTACATCCATCCTCACCGTACCTGACTTTGAGTCAATCTCCGGTGAGAGAAAAAATATTTCCCCAATTATTGAATTGCTCTCACCAAAACCACCTTTAGAAACCTCTATAGATGTTTCTAAGTTTATAGCTGATGCTATATTTTGCGGTAATCTAATAGTAGCTAAATATTTAGAGATATCAACGATACGCAATTTAAACTTCTCAGGTCGAGCAATGTAATCACCTTGCTTAAATCCAATATGTGAGACCACACCATCTATTGGACTTTTCATGACACTTTGACTATTTTCTATTGATTCAACCTTCCTTCTTAATTTGCTAATTTTAAGTTCTAGGGATTTTCTTTGAAATTCACTTTCAGATACAAACTTTTTATTAACTAACTGCTTAGTTATATTGAAATCGCTCGTAGCTAGCTTTAGTTGTAGGTCGGCAAGCTTTTTTTTATGTGACTGTAAATCGGAATCCAATAAAGCTAAAATATCTCCCTTTTTAACCTGTTTACCTGGAGCTACACTAACTAATTTAACGGTTGAATTTCTCACGGGATTCAATTCTACTAATTGCCAGGGCTGATGCGTAGAAAAAGTCGAAAACTTTTGGTAAATAGATCGTTTTTTGATTTCTTCTGTGCTAATGGGTATAGATGAATCATTGACACTCTCTTCTTCCATATCGATGCTCTCTTCTTGAGCTTTATTCAGATTAAGTAACATCATCTTTCCATTTACAAAGTATCCGATAATAAAACTAATCACTATCGTAGGTAATAGAATTTGTAATTGTTTTAATAATGAGCTACTCATTTTATGTGGCCTTCCTTTTTGCAGTTTCTGGAAAAAGGCTAAAGCCCAAAATCTTCAGAATTCTTGCCATTAGCACAAGCTTTTCACTTTTTAATTCAATCAACTGTAACTGGGAGCGAAACCTCGTTTCGGTAGCACCAGCCAATGTAGACACTGGGATTTTTCCAAGATCGTACATTTCTTTGGCAAAGCTATACTGTTTTTTTGATTTTTCCAACGCTAAAATACTGATCTCTATTGATTGTTCAAGTAACTTATAACTCTGTAAATGTTCATTGAAATTTTGAAAGATTTGTCTGGTTTCTTTTTCAAAATTCAATTTATCGATTTCATAATTGGATGAAGCTGCACTTATATCCCGTTCTATTGAATAGTTGTCCCATAAATCCCAGGTTAGTGCAGCTCTTAAACTCGCTGAATCCATCGGTCGTTTAACAGTGCCTTCATCTACTTTATTGACATATCTACTATAATCACGGCTTATGGAAGCGCCAACATTGGCCTTTGGCCATCGATTTCTTTTTACTTCGGTGTAGTTCAAATTCGAACGTTCAAGGCCAATTCGCCCACTTTTTATGGCTAAATTATTTGCGGATAGATATTTTATCCCACTAGAGAGAAACATTTCAAGATTATCAGTAAATGAATCATAGTAGTATGGCTTGAAAGTTTCTATATTAATAGGATTAAATTCAATTTGTTTTTTAGTGTTGATGTAGTTTTTGATTTTAGAAAGAATATTCTTTTTCGAATTGTTTAAATCTAAAATACTTCTCTCAATCTGAGCAAGTTCAATTTCACGATCATAAACATCGATTTCTGTTTTAATACCCAAGTTTACTAGTTGCTTAGCCTTGCTTAAGGCAGTTTGGACATTCTCTAATTTATAGTCGGTAATCTTTAGTTGGGCTAAAACCAGATGAAAATCAAAGTACATTTTTATTAATTCAACAATAAAACTAGATATGTTATTGGAGATATCTAGTTTTGATTGATGCAGATCTAACTTTCCTCTTTTTAACTGGTAAAACCTACTTCCATTGGCAAATATTGGGATATCTAAATTCAGGGACATGGTATTTGACGAATCTAGCGCGAATTTTTCTGATCCTTCATCAAAGCTATATCCGAAGCCTCTTCCAACTTCAATATCTAATGTGGGTAAAAATGCATAGATGTCATTTGCTTGAGCATATTCAACCTTTTTAATTCTATGCTTGTTAATTAGAGTTGTCTAATTTTTTAACCAGCTAATATTATTATTTTATATGATTATTATGTAAATATTGATAAGCTGATCCCAAACGTAATTCTGGGAGGGCTTGATATGTTTATTTTCATGTTACCGGAAAGACAAGTGAA
>JBGCDR010000194.1:0-17061 GCA_045105515.1 Oligoflexales bacterium | reverse complement strand
TTGCGCGCATGGGCACCCCCAAGATCTTTTGATTTTCCGACAATTATATCCTTTTTAGAGAAACTGGGGAAATTCGCTAAAGATTATAGTGCTCTAAGCCTTACATACAAAGGCGGCGGTGTGTTTCCAATCAGGCACTATATAGATTTAAGTGATAGAAACTTTAAAACTTATCTTGATTTGTTAAGTAGCTTTAAGGAAAATTTAGCTTTAACTTATACTTGGTATATAACACAGAGAGTCTCGAAAATCATATATCAAAGGCTTTTAAATACAAACTTAATTTAGCTGGATTCTTAAATAAAGCATTTGTATCAAAAAATTCCTTGGTGTTTTATAGCAGCGAGAACAAAACAACAGAGAAAAAGCAAAGCCATCGACCAAAGAGATTTAAGCCAAAACTTATTGTACTAGGAGCTTCCACAGGTGGAGTTGATGCCTTAGTCCATGTTCTCACTGGTATAGGGCCAAATTGCCCTCCGATTGTGGTATTGCAACATATAAACCTATACTTTTCCAAACCCTTTGTAACAAGAATTGCCAACCTAGCAAATCTAAAAGTAAGTAGCTGCCAACAAAATGAAGTCGTGCATCCGGGTCACATATATTCACCCACAGGCAATTACAATATTAGCTTAGAAGAGCGGGATGGAAAGATTGTTATCAACCGCAATAAGAACCAGATAGCTGATCATTGGCCATTGATAGATTATACCTTTGAAAGCATTAGTTATCTCTCGATTCCAAAGGCTGCCATTCTGCTAACAGGGATGGGTAGCGATGGAGCCATTGGCATGAAAAAAATTCACAATACTGACTCCTACTGCATGGTTCAAGACCAGCAGTCCTCTGTCGTGTACGGCATGCCAAAAATTGCAAAACAATTAGGTGCTTATGACTACATTGGAGATTTGGACCAGATTAGAAGCAAACTACTGGGGATGATCTGAGAAATTATGCTCAAATTATGCTCGGTCTAAAGGTTAGTAAAGAACAATAAAGAAAAATTTTTGTCACCTTTTTTTGCTTCCCAACGTAATCATAGATAGAGTGTTAACCTGACGGCCATAGGAGGAAAATTATTATGGGTTCACGAAGATACCAACTCCTTTTAATTACTTTACTTTTTTCATGGGGAGTCAACATGGAAGCCTTTGCCTGGGATAAAAGCAAATTTGTTAAGCCCACGAAAGAACAGTTAAAAAAGACCTTAACACCGCTACAGTTTAAGGTAACCCAAAAGGATGGCACAGAAAAATCTTTCTTACAAGATGGATATCACGCCAATAAAGAAGCCGGAATCTATGTAGACATAGTCTCTGGCGAGCCATTATTTAGCTCATTAGATAAGTTTGACTCAGGAACAGGCTGGCCATCTTTCACCACACCGCTCGTAAAAGATCATATTGTCACCCACAAAGACCGTAGTTTTTTTATGGTACGGACTGAGGTACGATCAAAATACGCAGACTCTCATTTAGGCCATGTTTTTGACGATGGACCGCAACCAACTGGGCTGCGTTACTGTATCAATTCAGCCGCACTGAAGTTTATTCCTGTCAGTGACTTAGAATCACAAGGATATTCTGAATTCAAAAAACTATTTTCCAAGAAATAACAAAAAACTGTAAAATATTTTTAAACAAAGGACCCAGCAATGCGCTTTCTTATCTTACTTTTAGCATCAGTAACTCTTGCGCTTACAAGTTCCCTGTCCCTTGCACAAAAACAAGGACCTAAGCTTGAAACTGCTATTTTTGCAGGCGGCTGCTTTTGGTGTATGGAGCCTCCTTTTGAAAAGAAGGACGGAGTGCATTCTGCAGTCTCTGGATACATATCAGGTCACGTAAAAGACCCAACCTATAAACAGGTCTCAGCAGGAACAACCGGGCATACTGAGGGAGTAGAAATCAAATACGATCCAAAAAAAATTTCCTACAAAGAGCTGCTAAAAATCTTCTGGAAAAACATCGACCCAACAGTCAAAGACCAGCAATTCTGTGACAAAGGAAGCCAGTATCGATCAGGTATCTATTACCTTAACGATGCCCAAAAAACAGCTGCCATGACAAGTCTCAAAGATGTTGAGAAGACTGGAATTAAGCCTATACATACTGAAATAGTAAAAGCCACCACCTTTTACAAGGCTGAAGAATACCACCAGGACTACTACAAAAAGAACCCTGTTCGTTATTCATACTATCGCTATGGCTGTGGAAGAGATGCACGCTTGAAGGAAATTTGGGGAGGCAAGAGTATTTGAAAGGCTCCCTACTTAATCTCATCTGAGAAATTCACTATGTCTTTTCGCAGATGAACCTATCAATTGGCAGAATTCGGAACCTTAAAAAAGAAGATCTCCCAATCATAAATCGTCTTACCCTGATACTACCACCAACTATTCGTGATTTTCAGAATCATTATTTTTTGACAGTGGCATCTGGTAGAGAGTCAGGGAATAAGGATTACCTAATCGAATATTAGAAGAAATCCCAGATGGAAAAGAAATAAAGGAAAAAGGAACTATTGGACTTTTGCTAGGATTAGTAGCTGAAGGATTTTGCTCGGATTCTGCTACGGAAAAAATTGAATCATCGTCAATTTCCTCAATAGAAATAAACTCAGATTCTGCTACAGGAGAAATTGAATTATCGTCAATTTCGTTTATACTTTTCCTAGATTCACTTTCAGAAGTATCAACTGAAATATCGTCAGATTCTACTATAGAAACAATAGTATCATTGTCATTTTTCTGAATCTGAGCTTTTTTAGAATCCATTCCAGTGGTATCAGAACTGTACCCAATCAAATGCTTACAACCTGCAATACCAACCCCAACTATAGCAATAGCACCAACTGCGACCGCAGTGCAGTAGCCTGGATTCTTATAACAATAAGTAAATAGATTACCTTTTGCTTGGCTTTCTTCTTCATTGTCGCTTCTTGCTAGAAATTCCTCTTCTTCAGGAGAGGAATCTTGATTTTCAGTATCTAATTCAATAGTTTCATCCAAAGAAGTTGATGCATTCGATACACTTGCAAAAGTACTGATGCTTACTATAAGTCCAAAAAATAATACTAAAACTACTCTCAAATCTTTGATTGTCATGGTTCCTTTTTCCTATTATGCTCTGTTTAAATTAATTTCTTTTTTTAAGGACTATGCTTCTGACACAGCAAACAGATAATTTAAAGACAATTGTTATATTTTTATACAGCAAATTGAATACACCTAAAACCCAAAACCTAGGTGTTCCTAAGCTAGGGAAAAACAAGATTAATTCTAGGCATTACCCAATAAGTCTGAGGCGTCCCCAGCAGAGTATCCACCTGCGCTAATCAGTCGAGGTAAAGAGAATATTGACTAATGAGAGCTTATTTTGAAGGTAGTGAAAAATAAACTAGAGACCCACCTGAAACTACCATTGCAGTTCCCACTGCTCCCACCAGAAGCGAATAGTTTTTCGCTTCATCCGTAAATGCGAGATGAGGAATTTTTTCTTCTCTAAAAGTCTTTAATTTTTTCGAAGAATAGTCATCAAACTTATCAGTCCCCCTTTCAATAAACATTGATAAATGAAGAGACTCAAAAACCAGGGATTTTTTTGCTTCATCGACGAACCGCTTCGTCTGCTCTTCGACAACATAATTTACCCGTTGTATCAAAATCCGCTCCTTCAAATCATCAATCAATTCAACATCATTGATCTGCAATTCAGCAGACTTAAGGGACGATGAAATTATCGAAGTCAAGGATTCGGTGCTGATGGTATCTACAATCGTCATAGTCGGGCTATGAAGCCATCCTAACACTCGATATTCCTTGAAGGAAAGTTCTCTTACGGACTTTTTTAGCGAAGCTTCCAATGAGATTGCAATATCCCTAGCAAGTTTTTCACTGCCAATAGTTTTACCCAAAACACCAAAGACATCTTCTGTTTGGTCTCTTAGAATATTTATGGCTTTTGGAGTAGTTTCTAAAATGATAGTATTTTTTACCACCTCACTAATCTTATCAATTAGACTAAAAAGGTATTTTTGTCTCTCAAAATTGGAACTCTCCAGCAAAGCATTATAATAAAGAGCTCTAATTTCACCATTATAGGCAATCAGTTGATTCTTCTCTTCTTGCAACTTAACTCTTGCATTAGCAAAGTAACGGTTACGATCATATTCATATGCTCCACTTTCATCAGCCTCTCGATTTTTCAAGAAAGAAATAATATTTTCAGTCAGGGATTGAAAACGACGGCTACCTTCTAATTTTTTTAAGGCTGTCTCCCGATTAGATCTAATTTCCCTAAGATTTTCCAAAGGTTGATAATTATCTATTTCATCCTTTTTTTTGCGAAGACCCTCCAGAGTTCGGTTAAGAGAAACATTAAAAGAGATTATAATTTTTTCAAATGATTTTAAGTTTTCCCAATTTATTTCTAGCTCCCTAAGATTTTCTATATCTTTAACTTTTAAAGATTTTTCATTTTCAAGTTCCCTAATTGCTTCCCCATTTAAACACGTTTGAAGTTCAAATTTCTGTCTCTTTAGCGATAAAAAATCTCTTTCTTCTTCTAACTTATGCAGATAAAAACTTACTGCTTTTTTTAAAATCATGTCATCATTGGGACTAAGAACACCATTATTTTTCATCTCTTCGAAAGCTTCCTCACTAGAGTCCTGAATATCGCTCTCGACGCAACCAATCTGCTTTTCTAGTTGATTTTTTTTCTTTTGATTGATTTCAACTTGAGTATAAACGTAACTTTCCTCTTGCTCTAATACAGCAAATTCATCAACCAGCTTGAGCTTCTCGTCAGTCTCAGCCATAAGTTGCTCATTGTAATGAATGAGCATGCGATCGAACTCGTGCATGCTTTTAAAATCAAATTCACCATTGACACCCAAAAGATCATTGAAAAAATCTAGATATTCGGTCTCGGACATCCCTGCTATAGCATAAATATCTTTGTCTGCAGAAATGCGCTTTACGGCAGCTGTATTGAAGAAATTCTGAGCAAATTCTCGATCAAGCTTGTAAGTTTGGTCGTTGGTACTATCCGAAATTATTTCAACAATCTTTTTACCCGACCTAGCAACCCATTCCTCCAGAGAGATATGCTTAAGAGAAATTGAAGCCGGGCCAAATGCATCTTCTTTCAATGACTTAAATTGCTCGAAAGCCTCCCTACTCATTGCTTCTAATTCTTCAAATTTTTCTAGTTTTAGCTGCTCTAACTCAGGAACAAGGGATTTGTTGAATAAATCAATTAATTTATACCCACCAAACCCGGTAATCATAGCAGGACTCCCAGTCGCCATCAGTCCTATCCCGAGAACTGTCAAAGACCGATTGTGGTCAGCTTTAGAATTTGCTGAAAAAACCAAACAGGCAGCAATACAAGCTATGGTATTTTTTAAAGGTTTCTTCGGTAACATGAGTAAAAGTCCTTTTGCGCTTTCGAAAATCTGGTTTTGTTATAGGTGGTAGACCTTACTATCAAATCTTACTTATCTCAAAGTTGTATCGCTGTTTTATAAAAAAATATGGGTAATTGTCCATATTTTTCTACTTTTTTCCTGTAAAAATGACTACAATTAAGTAATCATTGCTCTTAGATCAGTTTGATTCAATAATTTTGAGGGAAAATTTGAGAGTAAAAATGATAACGAAGGATTCAAGTGCCTTATTATTTAGATAAAATCAAATGCTTGTTAGCACTTTCTTCTAATGACACAAAAAGTTAAAACCCCTACCTAAAAGCACAAACCAAGGCTGTCGAGTAAAATTTCAATTTTTCGGTCTATCATCCTTATCATCAAAAATACTACGATTTATGGACACAACAACTCCCTCTACAGCAATCAATAAGGCTGTCTTCCCAAAACCGCGAAAAAGGGTTGGAAGAATAAACGGATCTTTTTTTGCCAAATTTTTAAATATCTCAATAAAATTTGCTGAGTTTCCTGCAGCTACCTCATTTTGTAACCAAACAAGAGGATAAGAACCAGCCAAAGCGATTACAGCTGTTCCAAGGCCGAGAAGACCATTCTTTATTGTTTCTTCCGGTTTAATCTCCAATTTATCTTTGCTGATTTCATATAAGCTATCGTAAACTGACATCCCCAAAAGGGATGCTGATAAAGCTGGAATAAATCCCACATAAGCATTATTTGTCAGAGTATATTGGCTTGCAGCCAGCAAGCTAAGATTTTTGACTGCAATAATTCTTTTTATATTGGCAAAAGGCGTAGAAATGACCCGAGAAATGCATGTTGATGCAACACTTGTGAGGAGTCCAGCACCCTTAATCGAGCTTGCTTGCAATTGGTTTCGAATTTGTACATAAAGACGATTCACCAGCACATCATAAGCTATGATTACAGGTATCAACATCCCTGCTCCGCCAAAAAGATTTCCAGATCCTCTCGGGATATGATTCATCGCCTGTAACCTAAGAGTATCGAGTGGATAAAGGGCCAAAGATTTTGCAATATTAATTCCAAGCAATAAGCTCATAACCTTAATACGCTTGCGATCCTTCACCTCACTTGCTTGAGTACCTTCATACACATTTTGTGGTACTTCTCCACCACATATAAGCAATGCTTTATCTTGAACGAGCTTCGCATCTTCATCATCTGCCTCAGGTGAAATTTGGGAACTTTCTGCAAGTAAAGGTTTTATAACTGTTCTAGCTCTCCCTACCTCTGTAAAAAGCCCATCACTTTGTATATTGGTTTGAGGATTCGGTGCAGTAAAGCTTTGAGCATTAACAGCGCTAAGAATTAAAATGCATTTTGCTAAGCTAATCATCAATAGTTCTCCTATTAAATTAAGAACCAGAGCACTTTCAGGTATAATTGACCCTAAATGCTCAAGACTAGTTTAATTACTACATGGCGAAAATATTTCAAATTTTCGTGTGCATTTGACACACAGGTCTGTGATTGTTGACATTTTCCTTAAATCCTCGCACTTTTAAGATCTGATAATTCACCAGCCCCATCAGAGTTGAGCTTTTCTAGATATAATTTATCCAAATATAATACTCTAAAAACATGATTAAAATATTATTTTTCTGGAGTTTTTCCAAACCATTCCGAATCAGTTCTTGGTGGATACAAGGAGTAAGAAAATGGCTTTTAATGGAGACTCTTTCAGAATCTTACTAATATATTTCTTAGCACTTAGCCTTATTTCTTGTGAAGATGAACTGCTGCAAACTGACGAACTAAATCTAGTAAAGTCAAACAATTCTATAATTGAAGAAGATGGAGAAAAAACTCAGCTTCGTTTTGATCCGAGCCAAAAGGAAACTCAGTCTATTAAGGGCTCAACTCAAAGCAGTATCAAAGAGGCCTCAGTAGTAATCCCTCCTGGATCCCTGAGCGTAGAGACAGTTGTTACTATGGAAGAAGGTGCACCCATTGGCACTGAAACTTTTTTCACAGAGCTTGCAGTAGATGATGGTGTGGCCATCGTAGACTCAGCACCTGCCGTAGTGGTTAGTTCTTCAGAACTAGTGGACCCAGCAGGGACCTTACAAATATCCGTGCCGATTATAACGCAAACTCAACTAAGCGCAGATGATTTTTTACTATGGGCAATTCTTTATAAGGTCAAAGTTGCAGCATCGGACGAATTTTTAGTAGGCTATCTACCTAGGTCCGATTTTACCATAGATCAAAATTCGGGAACTGCCTCTTTTGAAACAAAATACTTCGGTTCATTCCAGGCTGTAAAACTTAATATTGCAGTAACTGAGAAAGCGGAAGCTAAATCATCAAGCCCTATTAAAACAAAAACTGAACATTTGGAAAATCCTGAGATTGAAAAGAACATTCGTGATGAAGAAAACATTGATACAAAAGATCCCAATGAGAGCAATCAGGAAAATGATGGTGAGCAAATTGACGAAATTACAGCTAACCAAACCTCGCTTCCCAGTCCAAGCGAGGTAGCATTTAGCCAGCCAAGTCCACATGCAAGCAGCTTAGCAAATGTAAGTTTTACTTTTACTGAATCTACAGATTCTTCCTATCTATACAACGTCAAAGCTTGTTCCGATGATGCATGTTCAAGCTCTTGTGTTAGTCTAAGCCAGCATACTAATTCTCCGGCTTCACTTACAGGCTTGGTGGATGGAACTGCTTATTTCGCCTGTGTGCAGACTGAAGATTCTGAGGGGAATCTTTCGGGTTTTGTTTCCTCAAGCGCTTCAATTCTAGTGGATTTGACTTCTCCCAGTGCGCCAACGAACGTTTCCCTTGCAGAAGGCGCCTATATTAGCACCAACAGCCTTTCTGTAAGCTTTACAGCCAGCACTGACCCTCACTTCGACACTCACCTGGTAAAATTTTGCTCTGATTCTGGATGCAGCAGTAACTGCACAACAGCTGTTGAGTCTGTCTCAGGACCTATAACCATCAGTAACCTGAACGACGGAGGGTATTATGCCTGCATTCAGGGAGTTGATTCCCTGGGACACGTATCTCCCTTAGTTGCTTCTGATGCTTCAAGCATAATAGACACTAGCACTCCTGCTGCTCCAAGCAGTGTGAGTATCAGCGATAGCTCCCCTCATAACAGCGCTTCCATAGTAATTAGTTTTAATTCAGGCAGTGACACTAATTTTAAAACCCACAACATCAAAGCATGCACTGATAACAGCTGTTCATCTGCATGCGTTGGCTCCAGCACCACAGCTTCCACTCCAGCAAATATTGCTGGACTTCAGGATGGAATCACTTACTATGCTTGCGTACAATCCGAAGATCATGCAGGAAACCTCTCTGCTTTTGCAGCTTCTTCCGGAGCTGTTACTATTGATCTCACTGATCCAAGCATAAGCGATGTCAGTGCTACCAATGGTAACAAAAAAGTAAGTGATACAGTGAGCATCAATGTCACCTTTACTGAGGCTGTTACTGTAGGTGGTACTCCACGTTTACTTCTGGAAACTGGAGCTACTGATCGCTATGCAACATACAGCTCAGGTAGCGGTTCAACAATCTTAGTTTTTTCTAATACAGTACAATCAGGAGACACTAATGATGACCTCGACTATGTCAGCACCTCCTCACTTGATCTAAATGGTGGTTCAATAGCCGATGCTGCAGCCAATAATGCAAGTTTGACATTGGCAAGTCCAGGAACTTCTGGCTCACTTGCTTTCAGCTCGAGCGTAAAGGTAGATACCACAAACCCCACTAGTGTGAGTGTTAGTAACCCAGCAAGCACCACATACAACCAGGAAGTCAGTGCATCATGGAGTGGTGGTACCGATGATAATTTTTCAACTTTTAATGTAAAAGCTTGCACAAGCAATGATTGTAGTACAGCTTGCGTTGGAGACGCCACCGCAAGCACTTCTCCTAAAACCATCATCGGATTAGTAATCGGTAGCAGCTATTATATGTGCGTAGAATCAGTTGATGATTCCGGCAATAGCTCAACTTGGTCGGCGTCCGCATCAAGCATAGCAAGTCAAGAACCAATTTATGGCTCGGGAAGCGACGGAGACAAAACAATTACTACTTCGATTACGAACGAAGACACGTCCCTCTTGGGGCGCACTTTAGCTGCCAGTCGGGCTGTGATAGGCAAGGGAACATGGAGTGGTTCCACGCTTGAATTAACCCTAGGTAGCACTTTTACCAGCACTGATTTCACAGTAGGGGATGAGGTCATATGGACTGTAGTCGCTACCGGCACTTCTCCCACTGATTGCAGCACCTCAGACCGGGGAACTTATGGATTTGCCGATGTAACGGCAATTGACACAGGAAATGATAAACTAAGTATCGATGAAAATCTTAGCTTTACCCCCAACGATGATTCGGTAACAGGAACCACTTTTTGTCATGTAATTCTTAGCAGAGTCCCAGAGTTCGATAATCTAACTATCAATAGCGGCATCAGCCTGAGCGTTGCTGCCTTTCCCTATGCTTCGACCAGCAGTGGTGGTGGAGTTCTAGCAATTAAAGTCAGTGATACTTTAACTGCCGTGGGCACTGCAAACATATCTGTATCCGAAACAGGTTTTGCCGGAGGCCACTCAAGTGGCAGCATCATGTATGTAGGCCGTAACATTCAAAGCGGGTCTAGTACTGGGGACGACAATGTTGGCAATGGTGGTGGGGGCGCTTACTGGAACTCTACTGGTGGGGGCGGCGGTGGCGGCCATGGAGCTGGGGGTAATGGTTATACTAAGACTAATGGTGGAACTTCAATCCCAAGCATCCAAAGCTGTGGTGGAGACTGTGACCCGGAAACATACCTCTTTTTTGGAGGAGGCGGTGGAAATGGTAAGAGTCAAACAGGAGGAAAAGGCGGAGGGATTATCATCATCTATGCAAGTACCATCACTGGAGGCTCAGCTACCTTAAATGTTACAGCAAATGGTCAAACAGGACCTACAGTATCAAGTGGAACCGACGCAGCCGGAGGTGGAGCTGGTGGAACTGTATTCGTAAATTCTGACTCAATTAGCGGTCTTGGGACCTTGAATATTGAAGCAAATGGTGGAGACTCATCACTTCAAGCCACTGCTGGTGGGGGTGGGGGGTGGGGGTGGGATGATTTATGTTAACTCCCCAAACTGCGCGACCACATTTAATTATGATGTAAATGGAGGCAGCACTTATTCCAATGCCTCTAATCCAGGAACAGCAGGTAGCACAGGTGCCAACGATTTCAATGGTGGTGGTTGTTCTTAGTTTTTAGTCTAGGCTTGGAAAACTTAAAGTTTGGAATTTAATCTCCGATAAGTGGGGCAGGAAAAAATGTCAAACTTTGAGAATTCCATGAACTTATTCCGAAATCTTTTAATTTGCGCTCTTTTTTTAATCCTTTGCCAATGCGTTCCAACCAAATTTGCGCCTAATGATAGAATCGTAAAAAAATCTGGAGAAAAGAGGCTTTACGAGGTCACATGTCAGGCTGAAAAAAACCAAAAAAAGGATATACCATTGCCACTTGCTGCCGGCTCATATGAGTATAGAGTTTTCCCATTCTGTGACAAACTTGTAGAAGAAACAACCCAACAAAACACCAACAAGGTTTTAAATATTGTGATTGTTTTGGATAGAACATCAAGCATGGAATCCACCATTAATTCAGTTAAATCTGGGATTACTCAATTTGCTGACAGCCTTGAGGACAAGGGCTGGGATGTAAATTTTGCAGCTATCGGGTTTCGAGATTATATCAATGACTTTCTGATCACACCTTTTACTAATGCTCCAA
Source organism: Oligoflexales bacterium (assembly GCA_045105515.1). Lineage (GTDB taxonomy): Bacteria > Bdellovibrionota_B > Oligoflexia > Oligoflexales > Bog-1112 > JABSRF01. The sequence goes on along the minus strand of JBGCDR010000194.1, from coordinate 5,816 downwards.
GCATAAAATCAGCAATGGACTCCTGGAGAGCTGAAGGAGGCCAGGACTACCAAGAAGCAGGAATGCAGGCTATTAGTACTGCCTATGAATTGCTAAAAGACTATAAGAGGCAAAAGCCAATACGCAAAGATGCTGTTGATGTGATACTTTATGCTTCCGACGGAGTTTCATATGCTGGGCAAAACCGTAATGATTTTACAACACAGGCTATCACAGCAAAAACTATTAATGAGCTTGCAGGAGATTTACCCAAATTAAGATTTTATTATTCAGTTCCAAATGACCTAGATCCTCTCAAAGAATATGGCCTAAATGCACCAGCACCCAAGAAACAAATGGAGGACTTTACCTCTAATTCTAAGGTACCAGGCAAAGCTATTAATTTTCCTTTAGATCGTAATATCTTAAACGAATTTAGTCGAGAATTTGTTGAAGTAACAGTTGCTGAACCTTTAATTTGCGAAGCTGTTGCGGCATCCTTCAACAGTACAACGGAAATAGGAGTACCCAGTAAGTCTCATCGCACTGAAATTCTAGAACAACTCAAAAAAGGCGAGCCACTCTCTTTTGTTGCTTCTCCTGATCCCAGCATTGTGGATTATGAACTTACTATTGAACGTTGTTGCAAACCCTCAGACAAGCCTCGAAACACTGAATGCCAATCAAATCAAAGTTCAAGCTTAGGGTTCATATTTAAACAAAAGTAAATGAAATACCTAATTAAATCAAATTATTATAAAAAACTTTGTTAAATCCTCTGGTAGAATACCGAAGTCTTCGGAAGGAAACAAGAATTAGAGGAAGACTCATGAAATATTTTATTAGCATTCTTATTGCTCTTTGGGCTTACACAGCAAATGCTAAATCTTTAGAAGATAAAAGGCGTGAACTCGAAAAGGAAATCACTAAAATCATGAAAGGTGAATGGACAGAAATAGCAGAAGAAAAAGTCGAATTAGGGAACTTCAAGTCTACAAAACAATTTGATGAGGAATCCAGCTTATTCACGATGCGCCTAAAAGCTACAATAAATTTTCCAATCACAGATGCTGCTTCGGTATGGTTTGGCAATGCTGCCTTAAAGAAAGATTGGATGGATATGTGCGAAGACCTGAAGCATATTGATAGAGTCATGGATATCAATAAGCCTGAGAAGCGTTTTTATTCTAATATTCATCAATTTATAGGCGAACCAGTACTATTCATTAAAGGGCGTACTTTCATTAGTCAAGACTACACCACAATAGATAAACAAAAATTATCTATAGAAAATATTGGTTCCGCCGTGAAAAACGCCAAAGAAAATTTTTCTACCTACCTTTCTGACGATCTAATACTTGGCAAACTCATCGTATCAAAGTCCTATATGGAGCAAAACAAGTCAGATCCGAACAAAACTGACCTTGATTTCCTGGTTTTGGTAGACCCACAAGGAATTATCCCCAATTGGGTCGTCAATCTGGTAAGCAGGAATTGGCCAGAAAAAACTTTTTATGGATTGATCAAACAAATTCAAAAAAATGAACATAAAAAGATAGATTTTTTTAGCAAAAAGACTAATTAAAAATGGAGCTTAAAAATATTTTCCTATTCTATAAAGCAGGACTCCTTTATTCCGAAGTTTAAATAAGACCTGAGAGGAGGGGTTTTACAGGGTGAAATATTTCCAAAGAATTTCTATTGAAGACTTTGTCAAAGCAATCGTAATGGACGACAGAGAAACAACAAAGATTACTGACAGCTGGAATATGGAGCGGGAAGAAGTTATCTCTGTTGTTGTCAGTCACTTTAGGGAATTGGGAATATTTTTTGTGGACCCAATGGGGCATGCAAAATTAGTATATGATAATATTCACTTTCAACTAAAACATTCCCCAGAACTAAGAGCAAGGTTGAACCGCATCAATGAAGAAATTGAAAGAGCAAAAGCAAGGCATTCACGCCATAACTAATCCCAAAGGTTTACTTAGGTGGTGTAGGGCATTAATTTGCCTTGGCTTATTTCTGATAAACCGTCCAGGATTCTCTCAAAAAAAATATGTGAAAAGTGTCGAATGCTTTGGAAGTACTAACAGTCAATCCATGATCTTTCTGCATGGGATTGACAGGCCAGCAAAACCAGATGCAGCCAACAGCAGCGCCTACAAAGTTCTTAAAAAACTAGCAAATAATTTGGGATTCCGCCTCGCTTTTCCCCGCTCAAACTCCCACTGTATGCAAGGACGAAAAATATGCTGGAATGTTTCCAACCAGGTAGATGAGTTAAAAATTATTTATCAAGAAATCGCTAATAAGAGTGCAGGTTGTTTCCCTAAAAATAGTAAACCGATTATTGTGGGCTTCTCAAATGGCGGATACTTTTTGAACAAGTTGGTACACCATTGTATCTTACCAAAGAATGCAAGTGTTATATCAATTGGCGCTGCCGGTAATATTAGGAAAAAAATCTCTTTAGCTAAATGCGCAAGTTTAGACCTTGTTCTAGGGCTGTACGAATCCACTTATCATGCCGGTCTCAAGTACTATTTAAAAATGAAAAGCCTAAAAGCAAACGTTAGAATTAAAAAATTTAAAGGTGGTCATATGGTCCCATACGATCCTCTGTATAAAATTTTAAACAAAAAGTTCAAAGATTCTTTAATTCAATAAATAACCAAGCTCCTAAGACCGTATTTCCCAGTGAAATCGAGAAATCTTATATTCCAGCTCAGGACGTGATGAAGAGAATTAATTCATAAAGTGATATGAACTTTCTTCAGGCTTGTCAGCTTCTTGATCCTCCACCCCAAGCTCATGTCTCCATATGGAGTACCTACTGAATAGAAGTAGCCTATAAATGAAAATTGCCTTAGAGAGCTTAGTGAACCATAAATTCCTATACATAGTTTGAACATAAGCAAAAACTTAGCAAAATATCGCTTGCCTAAGATCCACGGATTGATCAAAAATCCTAGCTACAATTCAACAGAGGAAGAAATATGGAAAAAACACGACTAGCCTTTTTTTTATTTTTTATGGCTAACTATGGTTTTACAAGCTCGTTAAGTCCATCATCATTCAAGTCAGAAGGAAACCCTGTTAGGCTCTATGATCCACAAAAACTCGAAATTCTAAGCAAAAAACTAAAAAATTTTCCCAATTTGCATTTAGCAAATTTACCAACTCCCTTGATTCCGCTAACTAATCTATCTAAGCATTTATCTGGTCCAAAAATATATCTAAAAAGTGATAACTTAACTGGCCATGGGGGTGGAGGAAACAAGCTTCGAAAATTGTCTTATGTCTTAGCAGATGCCGTAAAAAACGGTGCGACTGATATCATTACAACGGGTGCAACTCAAAGCAACCACAGCCGTATGACTGCTTCTCAGTGTGCTCGGTTAGGTCTAAAATGCCATTTGATCTTAGAAAATAGGCGAGAAAACTATGATCCCAAGCATTTAAACTCTGGAAATATATTCCTCGATAAATTATTTGGTGCGCAGATCTATCACTTTAAAAAAGGAACTGACACAAAAAAAGAAATGGAGCTTCTAGCCCAAAAACTAAAATCCCAGAATAGAGTTCCATATATCATTCCAGGTGGAGCTTCAAATCCTTTGGGTGCCATTGCTTATGTTGAAGCAGCTGCAGAAATTGTCGAGCAATTAAGCGTCTTAAATGTCAATGCCAGGTACTTAGTCACTGCTACTGGGAGTGCAGGTACCCAAGCAGGCCTAGCTGTGGGCCTCCAAGTCCTAGGGAGTGAAATGGGATTGCTAGGAATAAGTACTCGTACACAACGTTTCTTACAAGAAGAAAAGGTATTTGCACTCACAAAAAAAATTATCGAAAAAATCGAATTTTCTCCATCAACTGTAAACCGCAAATTTATTATGGTGAATTCAGACTTTATAGGAACCGGTTATGGAGAGCCTAGCAAAGAGTGTATTGAGGCTATCAAACTTGTCGCTGAGCATGAAGGTATCTTACTCGACCCAGTTTATTCAGGAAAAGCAATGGCTGGATTAATTGCTTTGATACGCAATAAACAATTTAACAAAAAAGATGCCGTAGTATTTTTACATACAGGTGGAGAAGATTCTCTTCCCGCTTATGAAGATTACTTTCAATTTTAAACTCATTATCTTGTTCAAAAACCGCAGTCTATAAGGAGCAAAAAAATTCACTTCCTTGAGGTAAAAGAGTCTTTTTTTTCCCAACAATAACAGAGTTTACAAAATACTGTGAAATTGTACGAGAGGATAAACCGTGTCTCTAATGATTGCCTACACTAGATATTTGCCAATACTATTTTTGGCTTTTGGTTCTTGCCTATTTTCACAGGTCAAGTATTCCAATAATCAAATGAATCTAAGAAATATTGACGCCACAGTGCGCATTGGTATTGTGGTAGAGCAATCATCTCAAGGAAATATTGCTCCAGAAACAAAGGATTATTTCAAAAATCTGAAGAGACTGATCTCTATCGGAAACAAGTTAATTCATGTTAAACCAGTACCTTTAAATGCATTTGTTAGAAGCAGACTTAAGTTTAACAAACTTACCAGAAGAGAAAAAATCACCTCGATCACCAATCTAGTTAGAGAAGATCTAAAGAAGGTAAATGCCATAGTATTCCCAGGTGATGACTATAACTTCCCACCCTTCCGTGCTAATCAAGATCCCTTAACTGAGCTTCTAAATTACGAGGGCTTGAAAGAAATTCATGATGAGCAAACCATCTATGGGATGAGTGCTCGAGAATTTTATAAACGATTTCCCCACCACCAGCTTAATCCTTTTCCTGATAGCCTAATCTATGAGGGAATATTAATTGAAACTCTGGCTGGCTTATCTTTACCCATTCTAAGCTCTTGTCATGGTACCATGATGTTTGGATTTATACATGGCGCCAGGTTCAAAGCTGGAATTCAGGGTCATGTGAGCCACAATTCTAGAATGTCAGAACTCTTGCTAGGAAGCAAAGCAGCACAATTGTTGGGGCCACATGATACGATGACCAGGCATTTTCATAAAATAGCTATGCTAAAAAATAATTTTCCGAAATCTCTTATAGTTTCTGGGTGGGAAGGAAACTTGGTAGAAGTATTAGAGGATCCGCAGAACCCCTACTATATAGGATTTCAAGGACACCCAGAGTTGACTGCCAGTCACCCTGCACTTAATTTCTTAGTAATGAATGCAATAAAAAAGTCAAATAACGGTGCTTTAGTGAGTGATTTCGAGACAAAGCAATGGAAAAGTTATTGATTAGCCATTGCTGCAAGAATACATAAAAATCAATTAGTTAAAGGAACAGCCCCTTCTTTCGCAAAAAGTATATCCCGCATATTTCAGATCTCGGGCCGAAAATCCAAGTCTTTTAAGAGTCCTTGCTGAACATTTAACTCTTTTAAACTCAATAGCAGTAAAACCAGCATCAGCGAGTTCTTGGAGAGTGGAGCCAGCTTTTACATAATCTCTAAAATTATACCTACACTCTTTTTTGAGATCCACTAGGTGAAATTTAGCTGCTTTAAGTTCCCATAGGTCAAAATGGTCCTTAAGTCGGTAAAGTGAAAACTTAGCATCCTTTAGCTCAATTAAGGTAAATTTAAGTAACTTGTGGTCAGCAACTGGACAATTTAAACACCTATTTAAGTCTATATGGTCTCTAGTATAACCTTTGGCTACAATCAGGGTTGATTCAAGTAAGCTTTTAACCAAATTTTGAAGTACGTTAAAATGGGTTCAGCATATTTTTTTAACAAAATTTTTGTTGTCAAAAATATTTGAGATGTATTTTTTTGACTATTCAAGCATAATCTAACAAT
>JBGCDR010000193.1:0-6066 GCA_045105515.1 Oligoflexales bacterium | reverse complement strand
CTCATACCTTTGCTCATAAGTGAGATTGGCAGACATAAATACCCCTTTCTTGCAAGCAGATTAGCCTCATAGACTAAACTAAATCCGCCTTCCGAAGCGATGGAATTTTTTCTTCTGCACTTAATCTAGCAATCCGCCCTTCCTTTGAGGACTTGCCTTCTATATTAATTCTCCTTATTTTCCATCAAAATTTTCTAAATGAACATACTCATAAAAGCTAATAAAACTTGTTGGAAGATAAGATATATTCCATTATTTTTTACACATATTGTTAGTAAAAGACAAATCGAATATAAGTATCACATTATCTATAGATGATTTTAAAATTTCAAATTGTCAATTTTGATATGAACATTTTTACCTACCAAAAGAAAGGCTGAAATGAGTATGATAATGTCAAGAATTCCCGCTATAATTACCACTCTTATCCTTATCATTTTTTTAAGTAGTTCCTCCGAAGCAAGTAACAATATATGGCCTTGGAATGAAGAATCATCTGACAACGAAAATGCTCGCCTAATTCTTGACTTGGTTTGTAAAAAGGATCCTTACATTGATATCCAAACTCTCTGGAACCAAGAAGCAACTACTGCAGGAAAATTATCTAAAGAGCCATTTTATCTCCCTCTGATATTAAATATAATGAGGGATAAAATCATGGGATTTATGGATACGAAACAAGCTAATGAGTTAAGCAAGGAAGAACTTAACAAACAAGCTTACAGTTTATTGTTTGTAATGATGAGCTATTTTAATATCACACCTGTAGCTGAGTCGGCTGCTATCTCTACAGTTAGGGATGCGTCGCTCCACTCTCTAAAACCGTATATAAGATCTGTTGCTAATAGCAGTTCAACTTCCGACTTTAAAGTTATCCTATCTGTTAGCCTAGAAGCGAGACGTTCTGGAAACGTATCAGCTCTCAGCACCACAATAGACACGGCCAAGGCAAAATTTAGAAAACCTCTTCATACTAAAATTGAGGTTGCTATAAAACAGATAATAGATAATGAATCTTTTAACACCTATAATGACAAAGAAAAAGCTAGAATCATCTACAGCATTGCAAATAAAGTGTTTCTACTAGAGATGCTGCAGAATTTTGACGATTTTCTTGATTTTTCCTTCAACACTGCAATGAATGAACTAGGTAGCAGCACTATTAGAGAGAGTGTCTTTGCTACACAAAATTCTTGGAAAAATTTTAAAAACGGTCTAGGATTCAATTTTGTAGGTTATTTACTTGGATTTATTTTTAATAATAACAACAAAGCACTAGAACCATGGGTTGCTTCACTTGATGAATTAGCAAATAGCTGTGCTGATACTGAAGAGAGACTACAATAGGTTTATTTTCCAGACCTCCTTCTACCTTTTTCTAAGATTCCTTTGTGAAATTATTTACAAATATTTATATCGCCTACCTTTGAACCACCGATAAATAAGCACAAATTATCAATCGAATTAAAGGCTTTAAGTTTCAAGCCTACGATACCGATAAGGTCAGCAAGAAAAACAAAATTTAATTATGGGTTATGAAATGAAATTCAAATGCTGGACTTTGTTATATTTATTTTTAGCACTATCTGCATGCGGAAAAACCAATTTTAGCGATAGCAGCAAAACTCGTAAAGAGCTCAATCAAGAGACCCCTAAGGCAAGTGGAAGCGCCGAAGGTATAGGAAAAGTTGTTACTAATCCTACTGCTCCAAAAGGAGCTATCTCTACATTAAAATCCATTGAAATAAAACCCAGCAAGGAATCAATCCTTGTTGGCGAGACCGTAGAACTAATTGTCACAGGTATTTACCAAGAAGGTAAGGAAGAAGTAAGACAAGATCTTACTGAAAGAGTAAATTTTTCAACTCTAGATGAAATCGTAACTTTTTCAAAATCCAAACCAGGTGAAGCTACAGGGGCGCGCCCAGGTGACGCACTGATTGAGGCTAGTCTTGGAAACCAAAGTACCAAGGTCACAATCACTGTAACGACCGTGCCTCTTAAGTCAATTGCAATTACCCCAAATCCAGCAACAATCGCTTTAGGACATGCAAGAGAGTTTCAGATCCAAGGAACATTTGCAGATGGATCTACAAAAAATTTAAGTGCATCGAGCACTTGGTCCATAAGCGATCCCAAGCTTTTGGAAATTAGCAGTAGAAATAAGGAAGGAATAATTGTTAAAAGTCTTGCAACAGGAAACACAGTGCTCAATGCTAAAATAAATGAATTGCAGGCACAAGCCGAAATTACTATTTCGGCTGCAGTCATTGAGCGAATTTCCCTTGAACCTAATCCTCTACATATTGCAAAAGGCTTAAACGCTTCCATGAAAGCAATGGGATATTATTCAGATGGTCAAATTGTAGATATTACCAACTCCGTTCAATGGAGAACTTCATCACCAAGCATAGTGAAGCTCTTAGATGAACAAGGGTCTTTTATGGCAGTAGATATAGGTGAAACTGTGATCAGCGCTGAAAACGATGGAGTTAAAGGCAGCGCAAGTGTTCTTGTCTCTGAAGCAATTCTCGTTAGTTTGTCCATCAAAGACTTGTCAGAAACAGTGTATTTAGGAGAGAGTTATCAACTAAGAGCAATCGGCCAATTTAGCGATGACAGTAGTTTAGATCTGACTAACAAGGTAAGCTGGTCCCTAGATAATGAGATCCTAGCAACAATTAGTCCAGGCCCTACAGATTCTGGTCGTTTGACCCTTATTTCAGCTGGTCGTTTGACGGTATTTGCAACACTTTCTGGAATCAAAGCAGATCAAAATACTAATGTGGTCGATTTAACCCCAAGTGCCCAATTCTCTGTTGCTAATGTCAGCTCAGGCTCTGTAGAAGTTCCTTTAAATTCTAGTCAAGCAGTTGTATGGAGAACAACTAATGCGATCAATTGTGAACTTAAAAAAGGAATGCAGGTCATCAACACCGAACTTGCCGAGAGTATCAATGTTACCTTCCAAGCGAGTACAACAATGTCTCTTGAATGTGAGAATCTTCTTGGTTCAAAAACAACGAATAGTGTTGATATTCTTGTAGTAGGAGCTCCTACTGTCAATCTGAGTGTAGCAGGTAATAATACAAGCCCTATTGCAGTAGCAAAAGGTTTAGAACAAACGATAAGCTGGTCGTCAAATAACGCCACCAATTGCGAAATAAAACATGCGGGTGTTACCATTGCTAACACAACATCTGGATCTACTAAGGAAATCTTCAATAGCAGTGCTGATGTCTCAATAGAATGTACCAATAACGTCGGAATTGAAGCAAGTAAGGTACTGATGGTTACTGCAGTACCAGCTCCTATGCTCCAGCAATTTTCCGTGGCAGGTAATAGCACCGGCCCTGTAGATCTTGCAAAAGATTCAACACAAAAAGTTTTGTGGAACGCTGTCAATGCCTCAAGCTGCATGCTCAAGCAAGGCAATGTAGTAATTAGCAATAACAGCACATCTGGATCTCAAGACAGAACTTTTAGTGCTGACACTAACATCATGATTGAATGCGAAAATTCTGTTGGTATCCAGGTTACCCGAACCATAGCAGTGAATACCGTAGCCTCACCAAGCATTCTTCAATTTACTGTAGCAGGTGCAAGCACTGGCCCTGTAGAGGTGGACAACAAATCGGTACATCCCGTTGTATGGAACACAGCGAATACTGCAAGCTGCTCCATAAAGCATGGGAGCACTGAAATTAGCACACAACTTTCAGGCACCCATAACCTAAGCTTTGCAGTAAGCACCACAGTAAGCATTGAGTGTCGCAACAGCGTCAATGTCTCAGTTTCAAAAAGTATCGATGTGGTAGCTAACCTCGTGGGTGATATCGGAGACCTAGTTAATGGATTCTACGATAACCCTAACTGGAATGAATTAGTCATTGAAATTGACGCTAATAACAATTTCATGGCCACTTACGACTACAGAAAGGGCACCCTTACTGGTACCTACAACCCTCAAACTGGAGTAGTTACAGCATGGTGGTGCGAGGTTAGAGATGGAGTTAGAGCAGGAACTATAGAAGATTACGGTGATGCCGAATTTATTTTTGTTGGTGATGATAATGATAAGATCGACTTGATTGGTAAGTGGAGGAAAGGAACCTCAGGAAAGTGGTATGAAGATTGGGATCTAACCCTTATTCCGAATCCTAACAGTTCTCAGCAAACGGTTCAGCAAATGCTAGAAAGTTGGTTCAACATCCCTAGCTATTTTTGTTATCAACCTTGAGGAATTAGAATCAAACCATCAACGCTCTGAGGAAAAATTTTCTTAGTTCCCAAACTTTTATTGAGAATTGCCCCCTATCTAATTAATGCTTAAGACACACCCTTGCTCACCTCGACAACAATGGAGAGGCATCCTCATAAGCACTTGAGTCCCTAGACTTTGCTCAGGATGATTCAGGTTCGAGGGTAATGGTAGTGCTCAAATTATTGTCTAAGGCTTTAAGAAAGTACAACGAAACCCAACATCTTGATGTGTTCGGTTAGGATCCCAATCAAAGGCTGCATAGAACAAACCAGCCGCAGTTTCTTCGTCATATTCAGCACCTCTTAGCATAACACCCTGACTGGCATTAGTGGCACCGAAATACTTACCAATCGATTGGCTCGAATCCCAAGCGTCATTCCAATATGATTTAACATCACTAGTAGGGATCAGGTCTCTTAAAGGAAGAGAAGCGGTTGGAGTTATTTCTATAAATTCTGCATATTCCTCTGGGTCTGGCATAACTGGCCTATCGTTTTGAATGTAGTAGTCAACTAATTCAAAGACATTCCCGCTAAGATCCCAGATTTTTTCACCCCTAGATAAAATATGAGTCCTGCGTTGATTGAAAGTTCCCGAAGCTAAGCCACTGCAGTCATTTTGAACATATGCATTGTCATCACTTGCGTCAGCTGCGCACTTTTGATTAGGTGATTTATCTGAATGCCCTCGGGCCAACTCTCCATCTCCAACATTACCTGAACTCCAATTTGAGCCTATATTTGCAGCATTGCTAGCAATAGTCATCCATTCAGGATTTGTTATCAAATGGTAACCAGCACCTAAGGATTCACATACACTTTTTGCAGAGATTTGAGAGATGCCTACCCAAGGTAAGCCAGAGCTTTGTGAACTTGGAATGCCTGAATTATTTTTAGCTTCGTATTTCATCACGCAAAAATCATTAGTTCCATAATCAGAGTCTCCTGGAACCAAGATCCATGATCCAGCTATTTCCAAAGCATTACAATAATTATAGATAAAACCATCACTTGAAGATATTTGACTGACTATACCGGAAAGATCAATTGCCCGGACATTTACAAAATATATACTTGCAGAATTCAGGACAAGTTCATCAAAAACCTTAGATGTCACATTACCAACATTTTCCCAAGACCTTACGCTATCATCCCCAGCAGTAGTAGTACCAATGCTTACCTCGTAACTATTTATACTTGGTTCTAAATCAGCTCTAACAGACCAGGAAATATTGGGAGAAGCCGTTGATGATGTTGTATAATCTCCATCATTGACAGATATTATTGCCGATAGTGGTATACCAGCTTGCTGAACAGTATTTGAATCTTGGTTAGCTATTGCACTATTTATTTCATTTTCCTCTAGATTAGAGCCTAGTTCGCTATACTTTTCGGTTTGCTTAATTTCCTCAAGATCAATAAGATCCGAAATCACTTCTACATTTTCTTCTTGAGTTAGAGGTTCACCATTGATCGACTTAAGTATAATTTTAATTTCTGAATCTGGTATTAAGCTAACCTCGAAAATATATTGTCCATCATCATTTTTGGTGGAGCTAAGTATTACACTATCACCATTGGTATTATAAATTTCGAAATCAGTTTCATTTATTGGTATACTCTTAATTACAACACCATCTTTTTCAAAATGGCAAGATATGTTAACTTGAATTCAATAAGAAAATGCAAAAATAATCTTGCCGTCCAGAATTCAAAACAAATTTGTGCTTGAAAAAAATATTTTCATCAAAATTCCCCTTCCTAAGATGTGTTTAAGAGCTAATAAGAGAAAAATCTTAAGTT
>JBGCDR010000192.1:0-4576 GCA_045105515.1 Oligoflexales bacterium | reverse complement strand
AAGATATTTAATTGCCGAAAATATGGTATTTTTCACTTATCACTGGAAAATAAGAAGAGTTTTTAAAATTAATTTCAACCGCGATAAAAAAAACTGAGTTGCAAAGGCAAGAATTTAGTTTCCGACCAGACACTAAATAGAAAACCGAGACCAATTATAATAAGGTTCTGTTCTGTGACAGGTCCATCCTTCGGGAAGCTTAAAACGTTCTGAGGGAGATCGATAAAGGAACAGATTTTGGATTCCCTCAATTTCTTTGGTATATCCTTGTATTATAGATAGGGGCATAGAGTCCATATTCTGGTAAATTTGACTCACCTGACTAGACAAATCACTCAGAAAATCCCTGAGTTTCAAACTAGGATGGATATGAGCTGGTACAATAGCAAGCTGTAAGAAAGGCCCAATCAAATCATCTGAATCGGTGTTAAGACGTTGACTTAATGGAGTCAGGGACCATGCTGGATATAAGGTATCATAGAATAGGCTAAGCAGCCACGATCCTAGCAATCCGTTATAGAAACTGATGTTATTGCTTGCCAAAACTTGCTGTAATTTTGAAGGATCCCAGTCGGCAAATTCAAAGGGAATGGTACCCCCTTTCAATTGTTCAACTGTGAGTTTTTTCCAAACTTGATCGAGCTTATGATATGGAATTTTCTTCTCCCAAAAAGGACTAGCCTGTAAATTTGATATAAAAGTTGGGCTTTTACGGCCAGCTAGCTCCGTTTGATAGTCAGGCTGATTATGATCTTTATCAGGATGGGCTAGGACTTCCTGCAAGCTTCTAGTTAAGATAACCATGGAGAGGTAATCACAGATAATATGATGCATAACGATTAGGATATAAAAACCTGCTTCCAGGCCCAATGACTGATTTATTAATTTAAGCGGTTTAATCTTATAAAGGGGTCCAGAATAAATATCTAATACTAAGCTAGTATTTTTTTGCATCCAGGCGGCAATTTGCTCAGATGACAAGTCAATCGTAGAATCTAATGATTGCTTACTCATGCTATCTGGCGATAAGTACATTTTTGCTGCTTGCTCATCAAATAAAGTTTTTAAGGTGGGGTGGCTTTTTTCTAAGCTAACAACTGCCCTAGTAAGTTCAGCTTGAGTATAAGTCCTAGGACATTGCAAAAGCATCGATTCGCTTCTATAGGGATGCAGACTATTTTTCTTAGTCGCTTCGTACATCATATACTGAAAGTTGGTCACCTGAAATTTGGCTTCATATAAACCTGATTTATTAATATCCTTATTGTGCTTATCTTCATTGACATTAAGTATTATTTCATCTTCTATAAAATTAACTAGATCATTAAGACTTAAGCAATTAAGCAGCACATGGAAGGGAATAGAAATATGTAGTAACTCTTCGAGTTGTTTCTTTAAACCCATCATTCCTAATGAATCAAAACCAAGCTGGATTAACGAAGCATTTATTTCGGGCGTGGACCTAAAATCCTGAAGCAACTGTATACTATTTAGAACAACTTGCTGCACATTTGGGCTGCTTACCCCTTCTGGCATTATAAATTCAGCCATTTCAGAAATATTGAGTCTTCGACCATGATTGAAGTACTCAGAAATATTATTTTCTATTGCAGTACGCTTTAAGTTTCCTTTTTGAGTAACTACAAGTGGATAAGCTTCATTTAGAATGCGAACATTATGAATAAAAACTCTATTTGCTGGCCCAAGTTCTAGGTTAATCTTTGCAATTTCTTGCCAAATATAGCAATCAAAATCTTGGGTGAAATCGTCTTGCTTTAATTCTATAAAAAGATGATTAAGGTCCAAACTCTTGCCAAGCAAACAAGTTTTCTTAATTTGGGGTATCTGATCAAGTTTTTGTTCTATGATTAACGGATTTACAATAACGCCCATCTTATTTTTAAATAAATCATCTTTTCTACCTATATAAGACCACCCACTTTCCTTTTTAAGAAAGAGATCTCCCGTTAAATAGGTTCTTTTTCCTTCTGATATTCTAATTTTTTCTTTGGTAGCTGATTCATTTGCCAAATAGCTTTTTATGACAGAAGGTCCATCATTGAATACCATTTCATATGCGGAATTATCTGAGGGTATAAAATCCATTCCTAGTGAGGGAATAGGTTGATATAAAGGGGGTGATCCTGAGCCTAACATAATCGTACCTGCTGCCTCAGTAAGGCCAAATAAATTAGTAATTTCAACTTGGCGAACAGAAAAGAAGTGAGCAGCTTCAGGATCAAGAGAGGCTCCTCCCGCCAGCAAAAATTTATTTTTTTTTAAGACCATCAAGGAAGTAGATTCTCCACGCTTTTCTTCTTCCTTTATAGTCTCAGCTATACTTTCAAAAACCCAAGGAACCGCACAAAAACCATTAGTCTGCGCATCATCCATGGATTGCAAGAGATCTGCACCAGATTTAGGCTTGCTTTCATCAAGCACCATCTGAGCCCCGACAAATGCGTTCCGTAAAAACTCACTGAGAAGAGCAAAGCCATGATATAGTGGCAACCAACAAAGTGAGCGTGTTTTTGAATCCCAAGAACTAGCTAGAACTTTATCAACCCTTTCTTGATTACTAATGATTTGTTTATGGCTCATTGGAACTAGTTTAGGGTTTGCCGTAGATCCACTTGTATGCATGATCAAAGCAGTATCATTTCCATTGACCTTGCTTGGATAAACTTTGAGGAAATTGCTTCCTAATTCATGTCGTGAATATGAGAATTCTTCGACCCTTTTCCAAGGAATACCGGTACGGAGGCTAAAGTCTTGGAGTTCTTGATTTGAAAAAGAACAAACTCCGAGCTTACAGTTGCTTAAATCAATAAGGCTCTTGATCTGATTGAAAGGTAGCTTTAGGGATAACATGAGAGGAACATAACCAGCAAAAATCGCCGAGAAGCTTGCTAGCAAAAATTCCAAAGAATTTTCAGCATAGATAGCAATAACTTCATTACCAGGAAGTTCAGCTTCCTCCCAAATTCGAGATTTTTGGACACAAAGTTTATAAAAATCACCATAAGTTACCACAGGTTCTTCTAAACCAGTGCTACGTAGGCAACTTAAAAACGCATGGTCTTCCAGTTTTTCAGCACGCATTGCAAATAAGGAATTTATCGAATCCATAATTGCCTCCTCTGGTTATATTTTAACCAGGAGTTGAAATAGAAAGCTTACAGACTGGATATTATGGAAGCCACCATGAGAGAACAATAAACTATAGACTCTGGAGCGCTTCAACTGCTAAGCCATTTCGTCTATAAGGCTGTGTAGCTTTCCAGATAACTTAATCGGTATTTTCCATTATCGTGTTTTTCAAGCTTCATGTGGGTTAGGCTGGCATTAGGTGCGATACCCATCTTCGCTTCTCCAGAATCACTGAAAAAATTGACAAAGCCTTTCAACCATCGCCCATGACCAAAGACTACGATTACCTGCTTCTTAGAAAGGTCCAAATTAACTTCCTGTGAATCAGCAAAAACGATATTTTGTAAAAAACCATTATACTTGTCTTTCAGGCGCTTTGTGTTCCCTTTACCTCGGCGCAGTTGGCCTTCAGTAGAAATTTCCCGATCTTTAGGAAAGATTTTTAGGTATTTCTCTAAATTGCCGGTAAAAGACCCCAATGATGATTGCACGGCTGAGCTTATTAGCTGACCGTGCTTAAAAAAGTTTTTGCTGTGAGGCATCACATCTGGAACGGCTTGAGGAACTCCCCATTCCTGGAGCAAAGAACTGACGTAAATAGGATAAATCGGCTGTTTCCTTTTTAAGGGAATCTCTTTGTCCCGATCATCTCCATAAAGTACTAATAATCCGGTATTCACCGCTCTCCTTAAGTTAGAAGACAAAACCATGACATCAGCTCTAGGCTCTAGGAGAGCCTTAGCAATGAACTTGAGATTTACATCCTCAGAGCCTAAGGATTCAAGAAGGCATGATCTTAACTTCAAGGCTTCAACAATTCCGTTCTGGGTTAAGTTTGCATCCTTAATTTTTTTTCGTGAAAACGCAATTTTCTTGAGTTTCTGTAATTTATGTTTCTGCTCCATCATCTGATTGTAAGTTGATTGTCCATGCCTGATAAATAAGATATCTTTGGACTTAGTTTGTCCAAATAATGCTGATGCAAAAGAAAAAAACAGAAATAGAAGTCCGCACCTAAAACCATGCAATTGCATACGATATCCTTTTTTTCGTGATTGATACCACTTCTGCTTGTCATCCACAATTTAAGCTAGCGTTTATAGCTGGCTATAAAGTTGCACCCCATCACTAACATAAGCATAGTGTCAGATCTATTTAAAAATCCAAATAAATTTCAGGAACCTATGAGCTAAAGCAAAAGAAATATTTCGTAATTTTTTTCGCATTTCCCATTTTTCATTTTAACGAAAAAATATGCATGGCATAATAAAATTTGGACCGTTTATTAAACGGCGGATTGCTAGATTAAGTGCAGAAGAAAAAATTCCATCGCTTCGGAAGGCGGATTTAGTTTAGTCTATGAGGCTAATCTGCTTGCAAGAAAGGGGTATTTATGTCTGCCAATCTCACTTATGAGCAAAGGTAT